>CAZGXM010000030.1:0-30290 GCA_964529795.1 uncultured Thermoanaerobacteraceae bacterium | reverse complement strand
ATTTAAGGGTAAGGCTCTGAAAAACTTGCGCGGGGTGTCTGCCATGTATTCCAACTACCTGCATTTGGTGACCACTGCGGAGCGCCATATTTCCACTCTTGTGGATGTCAGAGGCAAGCGTGTGGCTGTGGGCGCCGATGGCAGCGGTACGGAAATTATCGCGAAACGGGTACTGAATGCTGCCGGTATTACTTATGAGGATATAGAAGAACATTTTCTTTCCTTTGCCGAAGCAATAGAGGGACTGAGGGAAGAAACCATTGACGTGGCTATCCTTTCATCAGGAATTCCCAATGCAGCCGTGGACAGGCTTGCCAAGGAAAAGGACCTGGTATTAATTCCTGTTTCCAAAGACATTATCAGCAAACTTCAGGAAATTTCTCCCGCCTATACTACCGGCCAAATACCCGGGAAAACCTATGAAAATATCGATGTGGATGTACCCACAGTGGTGGTGAAAAATCTAATTATTACCCGTCAGGAACTGAGCGAAGAAGTGGTATACCGTTTGACAAAGATTTTTCATGAAAATGTGGAGGTTCTGCGTCAAACCCACAGCGCGGCGGGTAAAATTAATCTGAGCACGGCGGTGGAGGGTATGTCCATTCCGCTGCACCCGGGCGCAAAAAAATATTACATGGAGCGCGGGGTTTTCAAATCCCCTGTTTCCCGGTGAATAAAATATTTTATCTGACTGCGGTCTTGATGTTGCCGGTACTTTTATTTCTACCGGTGATACCTGCTGTGACGGTAAGAGCTCAACAAAGTGAAAATTTACTGCTGGCTTTTTTACCTGCAGGGGAATTTTTTACCCTCAAATGGCGTCATTCCACTGAATTGGAACCGTGGCAGGAAACTTATCGTCTGCAGCACGGTAAATTGGTTCTCGTTGAAACGCGCTTTAAAGCCTATGGTGCCGGGTCACCCATCAACGAGGGAGAGGAAGTTCTTTTTCAGGACGGTTGGATAGTCATCCGGGGAATAAAACGTAATCTTGACAGTTTGCCCCTTAGTATTTCTCAGGCCGGCAACTACCGACTGGAAACAGGTGAACAGATCATTAATTTATATGATGTGGTTAGGGGAGAAAATAATCTTGTTATTAGAAACCAGCGAACAGGTCTGATTTACTTGCTCTATTACCGGCTTTTAACACAATTTTAAAATTGGGATAACAATAGCCGCCTGCCTCCGGTGATTGACACTGGATTACTGGCTTAATTTAGATTACAATCAAGAGAAAACAGGCTTACTGTTAAATGCGGAGGTCATAATGGATTTTTTCGTTTACCGGCGCGGCAAACTGAATAAGATGGTAGTAGGCCTGCAAGCCACTGCCTTTTTGACCGTTATCGCTACCAGCTTGATCTTTGCACCCCGGTACTTTTACCGGGATTTGTTCCCCCTGTTTGTCATCGCCTTCATACTGTACACCTTTACCTTTGGGGTGCTGTTGTTTAAAAAGGGCAAGACTGCTAACAAGACTTGGTACGACTTGGGCGAGGTTGCAGGTGAGTTTTTGCTGGTCACACTACTCATCCTTTTTACGAAGGGCACTTAAGCCCCTTTGAAGTTATTTATCTCCTACCGGTTATTGTTACCGCACTGCGGGCCGGCAAAAGGGGTGGCCTGGCTGCATCAACAGTGGCAAGCCTGTTGCTGTTGTTCCATTTGGGTTTATTCGAAGACTGGGGCGGACTTCATTTCCTACTGGAATTGGTGATTATGCTGTTGATGTACACCATGGCCTGGTTTATCGGGGATCTGGTAGACTGGGAGAAATACCAACTCTCGTAACCCGGACAAGCCGGAGTGAAAGTTGTCATCCCTGAATTAGCAAGCATAAAAGCTTTCCCGTGCTAAATTTTCTTTCCGTTTTGGCAAGAATTTTACGATTATGTACGCAAACAAAGCGCGTAGTAGGGACAGGAATAAAACCTGTCCTTATTTTTTGCGTAAGAAACGAAGCTTTTAAAAAATTTATCTTAACACACCAGGAAGACAGTGCTTGCACAACGAAGTATTTCCACAACATCTGTCTCCCAATGTTTTTGTAAGAGCACCAAATGCCAGACTGGGCTAATATGCCTTAAACATTTTTTTGGAGGTGGTTTTATGGATAAATATATTGAGAAAATGAATGAATTGATTGCAAGTAGCGAAAAGAATATGTTGCCCAGGTTCGGCGGTATTAAAATTTACGAACAGCTACTGGTGGCCGTGGCTGCGGCAGATGACCCTTTGTTTATAAAACTTAAGGAACCGGATGTGGTGGGACCGGAACACCTGTTGCCGGAGGATTTTGTGCCGGGGGCCAAATCGGTTGTCTCGTATTTTTTACCTTTCAGTAAAGAGATACGCGAGGCCAACCGTACTCCCGGGCTGCCAGCGGAAGAATGGCTTTACGGGCGTATTGAGGGTGAAGAATTTAATGATGCCCTGCGTGTCTTCCTGGCTGGGCTGCTGGTGAAGGGCGGCGGCAGGGCGGTGGCTCCTGTGCTGGACGAAAAATTTACCAAGTATGAAGTGAAGTCCAACTGGTCGGAAAGGCATGTGGCCTACATTGCCGGGCTGGGTACTTTTGGCCTGCACCGCTCTTTTATCACCGCAAAGGGTAGCGCAGGACGTTTTGGCAGCGTGGTTACGGATTTAGAGCTTCGGCCGACAGTACGGAAATGCCAGGATATTTATGAGAATTGTACCTGGTTTAGGGGAGGCAAGTGCGGCGCCTGCATATCCCGCTGCCCTTCGGGGGCAATTACTGAACAGGGCAAGGACAAACGCACATGCAGGCAGCATGTCCATGAGAAGATTGCGCTGATGTTTGCTCCCCGTTACGGCTGCGGGAAGTGTCAAACCAATGTGCCGTGCGAAAATAGTATTCCGATACAGGGCGACCCAATATTCTAATAAATATTTTCTTTTTCCGTGAATATATTAAACATAAGTTCAGGTAAAATAAATTTTCTTGACGGAAAGTATAAATTTATCACCATAGAATAGGTATAAAAAATTAGATTGGGAGTGCTGTCGTGAGTAACTATGTCGAAAAAATGAATGAACTGGACCTTGCCTTGGCAGTAAATTTGGTGACATTGTAAATAGGATAAAGTTATGGCAACAAAAGAAAAAGAAAAATATGGCAGGTATTACGGGACTTTTGTCGAAAAAAATAGCTGACAAGAGTCCTTTTTTTATGAAAACCACAAAGAGAGGGGTATAAGGGGATGAAACCGGGGTAAAATTAAAAATCATTTTGACAGCCTGTTTGGTATGGCGTTGTGATTAAGTATTAACGAAGGGGGGATGCAGGTGGGCTTAAGAGTAAAAATTACCGGGGGCTTACTGGCGGTTTTTGTCATTGCCGGTATTGCTGCCGGTATAGGTTTTTTCTATATCTGGCAAATGGGCGGTACAATGGCGGAACTGGCCAATACCCATTACCCCGCACTGTTAACAACTTTTGAATTTGAGTTGGGTATCGAAAGACAGGCTGAGGCCGTTGAGGCATACTTGCTGACCGGGGACCTGGATTTACTGGATATTTACCAAAAGGAAGAGGAAAAAAACAGGCGGTTGCTGGAAAAGACCCTGGCTCAGGCCGATGATGAACAGGCCAGGCAAACCATTACAGAGATACGGCAAAATATGGAGATTTTTTCCGCGGCGGCCGGGAAAATAATGGATTTAAAGAGTTTGGGCAACTTGGATGATGCCATTGGGGTAATCAACTCCAAGGTCTTACCGGCGAAAGAAAAAATGCTCACGGCGGCGCAAAAGTATTTGACACTTAAAAAAGAGAAGATGAGTACCTACATTGGCCGGAGTGAAGAGAAAAGCTATGCCGCGTTGAACATCATCGTTATTATTATTGTACTTGCCTTCATAGTCGGAGTCCTTTTGGCATGGTTGCTGGGCGGGATGATAGTGACCCCGGTACTGCAGTTGGCACGAGGCATCGAAACAGTGGGCAAGGGCGATTTAACGCATAAAATCAGAGTTAAATGCACAGGGGAAATAGCCAGGGCAGTTGACACTTTCAATAAAATGACCGAAGATTTAGCGGGACTGGTGAACGATGTCAGTGCAGGAACTCTCAGTGTCAATCGTTCTGTGCAGCAGATTAATACCAATATCCAACAGGCTGCTGACACTTCGGAGACAATTGCCGGTGCCATCAAACAGCTGGCCAGCGGCTCGGAACAGTTGGCTGCCAGCATGGACGAGACAGCCTCTACCATTACGGAAATGTCTGCAGGGATGGAGCAGGTTGCTTCCAATACCCAGGAAATGTCGGGTGCTTCTCAGGAGATGGCCGATGCTGCTGCTGAGGGCAAGCAGGCAATAGAAAAAACCATTACCCAGATGGAAAGCATCAAGAAAGCCGTGTTTGACACCTCCCAGATGGTCAACCGGCTGGGTGAACGTTCCAATCAAATTGGTAACATTATCAATACTATCGGCAGCATTGCGGAACAGACCAATTTGCTGGCGTTAAATGCTGCAATAGAGGCCGCCCGTGCCGGTGAACAGGGTAAAGGTTTTGCCGTGGTGGCCGACGAAGTGAGAAAACTGGCGGAACAGTCCGCGGAAGCAACGGAAGAAATTGCCGACCTGATCAAGGAGATTCAAACTGAAACCGGCAGGGCTGTGGAAGCCATGGAAGAGGGTACCCGCGAAGTGGAAGAGGGCAGTAACGTGGTAATGTCCGCGGGGGGAGCTTTTAATAAAATAGAAAGGCTGGTTGATGCGGTTGCCACGCAAATTCAGGAGATTGCCGCTTCGGTTGAGCAGGTATCTGCCGGCGGGCAGCAGGTTATGGGTTCGGTGACCGAGCTTAACGAACTGACCAAGCACAGTTTCCAAAGTAGTCGTCAGATCAGCGCCACCATTATGGAACAAACCGGTTCCATGGAAGAAATAAGAAACTTAATCAATGAGTTGAGCAAGGTTGTCGAGCAACTTCAGGAGAAGATTTATCATTTTAAAACCAGAGACATAACTGTTAATTGTTGGGAAGTGATGGACTGCCCGGAAGATATCCGGCAGAAATGCCCGGCATTTGAAGCGGAGGAAAAGCAATGCTGGCTGATACCCAACACCTGGTGCGGTGGGACGCAGCAGGGAAATTTCGAATCCAAACGTCACCGGTGTATGAATTGCAAATTTTTCTTTAAAGCAAACGAATAAGGCGATAAAATACCAGGGGCTTTCCAAAAGCAGCGGGATAGCTCCTTTCGTTTTTGTGAGAAGATTTTCACATTGAAGGAATTTAAATTAGCAGTATTTAACTATAAACTACTGATAAGTACTGTTCAAAAGAAGGAGTTAACATCAAGACAGCTGACAACTTGTATTTGGTGATCGGTGGGGGAATGGACAATTTCCCTTTTTGCAATTCATTGTTGATTGAAGGGGAGAAACGAGCGTTGATCGACGGACCAAGGTATCTTCCATGCAGATTGAGCTGAAATGAATAATGACTTTCCGTTGGTCAGAGTGCGGAAGTTTGTTTTTTCAGGGGAGTATGGTTGCTGCTGTTGGGTAGAATATAGAAAAGGTAGTAGAGAGGTGGTGGGAGATGACCCTTTACAGGGACAGGAAAGAAGCGGGAGAAAAACTGGCTGACGCACTTGCTGATTACCGGGATAAACATCCCCTGATTGCAGCCATCCCCCGGGGCGGGGTGGTGGTGGCTGCGCCGGTGGTACGGCGGTTAAATGGGGAGGTGGATTTAATAACACCCCGCAAGGTTGGAGCACCGTACAACCCGGAGCTGGCGGCAGCAGCGGTAACCGCTGATGGTACGGTCATTTATAACCGTGAGTTGCTGCAGCGTCACCGGCTGACGGAACAAGATTTAAAGCCCCGCGTAGAGGCTGAGATAAAAGAAATAAAGCGTCGGGAAAAGGCGTACCGCACCCACGTGGTAAATAAAGAATTTAACGGCAGGTATGTTATTGTGGTGGACGATGGCATGGCCACGGGACTCACCGTTCTGGCAGCGGTGCAGTCAATTAAAAACAGCGGGCCGGAAAGGTTGGTCCTGGCAGTACCGGTGGCCGCCGCTGAGGCAGTGGCATTGCTCGACGGAGAAGTTGACGAAGTAGTCTGCCCGGCAGTACCCGAGCCGTTTTATGCCGTAGGACAGTTTTATCACAGGTTTGACCAGACCACCGATAAAGAGGTGGTTGCGGTCTTGAAAAGCTTGGCAGGGGGATAAGAAATCATTTCCCGGATTTTTTTTGCAGACTGTCTGCCTGGTCCTGCAGCATGTCGCGAATGGCAACAGTGGGCCTAACTATGGTCAGGTCCAGGGTATCTACCAGCAAATCCATGACATAGCCGATATTCAGTCCCAAAAGGCTGCCGAAAGTGATGCCCGTCTGGTGTATGGTTTTCGTTCTGATGCCGGGTTTAAAGTGCATCTTGTCCTTCAAAAAACTACCTCCCTGTGGACTGATATTTGGAAAGGAGAGTGCAAATGCCTTCTTTGAAAAACTTGTTTGTCAACCCGGAGGCGAAAGTGCTGCGTGACGAAGCGGTCAGGGGAAATACGCGGCAAATGCAGCTTCAGGTTACCGGGTTAATCTGTTACTCCGTTTGAGTAAACCGGGTCAAACAGGCCCTGGAAGGGCTGTCCGGAGTTACCCGGGTAGATTTTCAGAAAGGAGACAAAGATATATTTACTATCCGCTATCATGGAAAGCATCCCAGGGGTAAGGAATTTGCTCAAGCTGCTATGGCTCAAGTGGTTGCGCCCGGGGCACGCCGTGCTCTTGATTCGAGTCCCCGGTATTAACGCAGCCAATACCGGCATCCAGGCTCGAGCTGGCCCCTAAAAAGAGACTTTGCAGGCCCAGTGCGACAATATCCGAGGTGGCGCCGATAAAACGTCCGATTAAAACCCCGGTCTGGGAACCCATTTCTTCCCACGGGCTGTCAAGAGAACTGCCGGTTTGGCCAACATCTTCTTTCACCTGGATTTGCAGGCTTCCTTGTTCCGGCAGTTGGGCAAGCAGTTGCGCCATCATTTGCCGGACCTCATCTTTGTTTTCATACCGAACTTTGTATTCGGGCAAAGTAAAATCACCTCCAGGTATATGCTTTTGCAAACGACGGTAAATTATGCCCGGTCAGGCATAGTTTGTATCGCCCAGGGAATAATTAAAATACGTTTGGCTGAGAAAAAAGCTGGAGGGAGATAATGAAGGTTAAGCAGTTCAGCAGGATTCCCGAACATATTGGGATCATCCCCGACGGCAACCGCCGCTGGGCACAGTCTCGGGGTCTCAACAGGGAAGACGGTTATGAAAACGGCATCGGTCCCGGCGTGGAGTTATACAAGCTGTGCCTGGAGCTGGGAGTAAAGGAAATGTCTTTTTACGGGTTTACCATGGATAATACCAGGCGCCCGGCGGTTCAAACCCGTGCCTTTCAAAAGGCCTGCGTGGATGCTGTCATGGCTTTGACTGATTTGGATGCGTCCATTCTCGTGGTGGGTGATTATACCTCCCCGCTTTTTCCCCGGGAGTTGAAGAAGTTTACTCAAAGGCACACCTTTGGCCGGGGATTGATGCGGGTCAATTTCCTGATTAACTACGGCTGGCAGTGGGACCTGCGGGCCATTGTTGGCAATGATGAAACCCGGGTGCCTGCGGGGAAAAACATTGCGGGCATCTTAGCCTCCCGGGATGTGTCCCGTATTGATTTGATTATCCGCTGGGGCGGGCGCAGGAGGTTGAGCGGGTTTCTGCCGGTGCAATCGGTGTATGCTGATTTTTACATTGTTGACGAGATGTGGCCGGATTTCAAACCCCGCCATCTTTTTGAAGCCCTGAGCTGGTACCAGATCCAGGATATAACTTTGGGCGGCTAAATCGCACCGAGAGGTGCTGTTTTTAGTTTGCAGAGTTACCAGTTAATAGTATTTGTTTAATACAGGTTGACAGGGCAAATCCTTTAGACTAAAATCTAGTTTAAGCATGGTAGGAATTAAATACCTAAATTTAGTATGGCAGGACGGTAGTGGGAGAAAATACAAGCGAGAGGCACCCACTGAGGGTGTTTTTTAAATATCTCCCGCCGGCTGCCCGGAAAAACACGGGAGGGAGAAAAGATGAAGAAAAGATTTGTTATTTTGTTGAGCCTCTTGGTTGTTTTGGCACTGGTTACCGTGGGATGCGGTGCGCCCAAGGAGGAAGCCCCCAAGGATAATGCTGCCAAGGAGAGCGCAAGTGAAAATACCGGTAGCGAAGCTTCCCAACAGCAGGCATTGAAATTAGGTATTATCCAGGTAGCGGAACACCCGGCACTGGATGCGTCCCGGCAAGGTTTTCTTGATGTGTTGAAGGAAAACGGTTATGTTGACGGTGAAAACTTGATTGTTGATTACAAAAACGCTCAAGGAGACCAATCTACATTAAAAACCATTGCTCAGAAATTTGTCGCTGACCAGGTGGATATGGTGCTGGCAATAGCGACACCATCCGCTATCACCATGGCCAGTGAAACCCAGACGATACCCATTTTAATTACTGCCGTTACCGATCCGGTTGCTGCCAAGCTGGTTGAAAGCAATGGACACCCGGGGACAAACGTTACCGGCACCACCGATATGACTCCGGTTAAAGCGCAGTTGGAACTGCTGAAACAAATAGTTCCCGGTGCCAAAAAAGTCGGTGTAATTTATAATTCCAGCGAGATAAATTCCGAGGTACAGGTAGGAATTGCCAAGGATGCCGCGGCGGAACTGGGATTGGAAATTGTAGAAGCTACGGTGACCAGCAGTGCCGAGGTAATGCAGGTTACCCAGTCACTGGTTGGGAAAGCAGACGCCCTTTATGCTCCCACGGACAACATGGTGGCATCTTCCATAGCCAGTGCGGTAGCGGTAGCCGAAGAAAATGACATTCCTTTCGTTGTGGGTGAAGCAGGAATGGTAAAAGGTGGGGCCCTGGCAACCATTGGTATTGATTACTATAAACTGGGGCGCCAGACCGGGGAAATGGCCTTGAGAGTGATTGAAGGCGAAAAACCCGCCGATATGGCCATTGAAAGCCAAAAGGATTTGGACGTGGTGGTTAACCTGGGTGCAGCGGAAAGAATGGGCGTGGAGATTCCCCAGGACATTATCGATAAGGCGAAAGAAGTTATCAAATAAAATAATTGACTGACAGGTGGCGACATATGTATTTAAATATCCTGCTGGGCTCGGTAGAACAGGGACTGCTATATTCCATCATGGTACTGGGAGTTTACGTTACTTTCAGGGTTTTGGACTACGCTGATTTGACAGTTGACGGCAGTTTTACCCTGGGAGCGGCGGTAGTAGCTACATTAATTACCGCAGGATATGACCCCTGGTTGGGAATGTTAGTTGCCATAGCAGCAGGGGCCGTGGCCGGTATGGTTACCGGTGCCCTGCATACCCAGTTTGGGATTGCACCGTTATTATCAGGTATTTTAAGTATGATCGCCTTGTATTCCGTAAACTTGCGTGTGATGGGCCGGGCCAATGTAACGCTGCTGCGCATGGATACGATTTTTACCAGCATCGTGGATTTGGGAATTAGTAAGGGTTGGGTGATAATTTTCGTCGGGGTTGCGGTGACAGCGCTCACGGTGCTGTTACTGTGGTGGTTTTTAAATACGGAATTGGGTTTTGCCATGCGAGCCACCGGTGATAACACCCAGATGATTCGCAGCCTCGGGGTCAACACCAACACAATGAAAATAATCGGCCTTGGTATCAGCAACGCAATGGTAGCTTTGTCCGGTGCTTTGGTAGCCCAGTACCAAAGTTTTGCCGATATAGGCATGGGTATTGGTATGATAGTGATTGGCCTCGCTTCGGTTATTATTGGTGAGGTACTTTTCGGCACGCCCACTATTATGCGCACCCTTATCGCCGTGGCTTTGGGTTCCGTGGTGTATCGCTTGGTGATTGCGGCTGTACTGCAGATGGGACTTAAGCCTACTGATTTAAAGCTGTTTACGGCGCTAATTGTTACGGTTGCCCTGGCGTCACCTATTGTCAAGAGTAAGTTGCAGCGGCTGGTGGAAACCGGAAAGGATGGCCGGAATGCTGAGGGTTAAAAATGTTCACAAAACTTTTAACATAGGCAGTGTCAATGAAAAGACTGCCCTGGCGGGGGTTGATTTGCACCTGCCCGCCGGCGACTTTGTCACGGTGATCGGCGGCAACGGTGCAGGCAAGTCCACTCTTTTGAATATCATTGCCGGTGTTTATCCTGTGGACCGGGGGACTATTGCCATTGATGGGGTTACTATCAACAAGCAGCCGGAACACCGGCGGGCAGCAGACATCGGCCGGGTATTTCAGGACCCCCTGATGGGTACGGCTGCCACCATGACCATTGAAGAGAACCTGTCCATGGCATATAGAAGGGGCGCGAAAAGAAGGCTCCGCTGGGGCATTACCCAGGGAGAACGTAAGTTTTTCAGGAAACAGCTGGCCCAACTGGAGTTGGGCTTGGAAGACCGCTTGAAGACCAAAGTAGGCTTGCTGTCAGGCGGCCAGCGCCAGGCTTTGACACTCTTGATGGCAACCCTGACGGAACCGAAACTGCTGCTGTTGGACGAACATACCGCGGCCCTGGACCCGAAAACTGCCCAGAAAGTATTGGCGTTGACCGATAAGATTATTGAGACCCACAACCTGACTGCACTGATGGTCACCCACAACATGCGGGATGCCTTGAAATACGGCAACCGTACCATCATGATGCATGAAGGGAAAATTATCCTTGATTTGCAGCATGACGAGAAGCAGAAGACCAAGGTGGATGACCTGCTGCGCATGTTTGAAAAGGTGAGCGGCAGTGAGATGGCCAGTGACCGGTTGCTGTTGGCCAATTAACTAAGGATATAGCATTTTGGGACTAAACCTTTGTGCAATAAAAATTCCGGGGTTAACGTGACCTCGGAATTTTTCATCTCCCTTTTTCGTAGGGCTGTCCGATGGCGGCGGGTGCGTTGGCCCGACCCACCAAACCGGTTAGGGCAACTATGGTCAGGATATAAGGCATCATGGACAGGAGGTCCGTGGGCATATAGTTGGTTAAACCCAATACCTGTCCCGTGGCATCCAGCGCTTTGGCCATCCCAAAGAGCAGGCAGGCTAGCAGGCCTCCTTTGGGTGTCCATTTACCGAATATCATGGCTGCCAGGGCGATAAAACCCTGGCCCACTATGGTTGTTTCCGTAAACTCGGCAATAATGCCGATGCTAACTGAGGCACCGCCCAGACCAGCCAGGACGCCGGAAATAATTACCCCCAGGTAGCGTATTTTCAGCACATTGATACCCACAGTATCGGCGGCCATGGGGTACTCGCCCACCGCTCTGAGACGCAGCCCAAAGGTGGTCTTGTAAAGGACGATGTGGGCTAAAATAACCACCAGAAACGCCAGGTAAACAGTAGGGTAATTGAAAAACAGCACTTTACCGAAGTATGGAATTTTTTCCAGCAGGGGAATAGCTACCCGCTGCAGTTTAAATTCCACCGGAGTGGTCTGACCGGCGTTAAATATCTTCCGCATTAGAAAGGTCGCAATACCAAAAGCCAAAAAGTTGATAGCCACACCGCTGACTACCTGGTCCGACTTGAAGGTTACCGATGCAACGGCGTGAACCAGGGCCAGCAGTCCGCCGGTAATCATTGCGGCCAGCAACCCTAACCAGGGGTTGTGGGTAAAGATTGTTACCGTAGCGGCGCTGAAAGCGCCCATAATCATCATGCCTTCCAAACCGATATTGATAACCCCGGAGCGTTCAGAGAACACCCCGCCCATGGCAGCAAAAATAAGGGGGGTGGCATACAAAACCGTATTTCCCAGGATGGTAGCGATAATGGCCAGAACTTCGCTCACAGCTTACACCCCTTCCTCGGGCTTGATACGCAGGATCCATTTGACCAGGCCGGCTGCGGCAGTGAAAAAGATAATGGATGCCGTGACGATACTGATAACGGCACTGGGTACGTTGGCGGCAAAAGCCATATTAATGGAACCATTCTTTAAAGCTCCCAGCAGGGTAGCTCCCAGGATTATACCAAAGGGGTGGTTATTCCCAATTAAGGATACGGCAATGCCATCAAATCCGACGCCGGGGAATACCGCCGATACCGCCATGCTTTTAAATACTCCCATGGTTTCTACCGCGCCACCGACGCCGGCAATGCCGCCGCTGATTACCATTGATAAAATGATACTTTTCTTTACGTTGATACCGGCATATTCTGCGGCATGGATGTTATAGCCTACCGCACGCAGCTCATAGCCGGCAGTGGTCTTCCAAAGCAGTATAAATACTGCCAGGGCCAGGGCCAGGCCGATCAGTGTTCCCCAATGTACCCGGGCACCTTGGAAGAAGTCCTGAAGGAAGCCAATGGTTAAATCAGCGCTGGGCGCCACATCTGCGGTAGCTTCCCGGGTGGATATTCTTAAGAAATCTCTGATAATAAAATTGGCAAAAATCAGGGATATATGGTTCATCATAATGGTGGTAATTACTTCGTGGGCCCCGGATACTGCCTTCAAGAGCCCCGGGATACCTGCCCAAATTGCCCCGGCCAGGAAACCGCTGGCGATGGTTAGGGGCACATGGACAAGCCATGGCAGCCCAAACTGGCCAAAATATACTCCTGCCCAGGCAGCCGCCAGCTGTCCTACAATAAACTGTCCTTCCACACCGATGTTAAAAAGTCCGGTTCGAAAAGCAAAAGCTACTGCCAAGCCGGTAAAGATTAACGGTGTCACAGTCCGAATGGTCTCACCAACTGAATAGGGATCACCGATAATGCCGGCAAACAAGGCCTTATATGCTTCCAGGGGGTTAAACCCGGTCCAGAGCATGGCTGCAGCGCCAATGAGCATTCCCAGAATAATGGAAGTCAACGGGACGAGAAAGGTGATGGTTTTTTTCCTAATTTGCAGGTGCTGCATTATCCCCGTGACCTCCTTTTACAGTTTCCGGCAGGTTGCCGGCCATCATTAGCCCCAGCTGTTCTTCGTTGGTCTCACTGGCTTTGACAATACCGATAATTTTACCATCATACATAACGGCAATTCTGTCGGATAAATTCATAATTTCATCCAATTCCAGGGAGAAAAGCAGTAAAGCCTTTCCTTGGGAGCGCTGTTCCAGCAGGCGTTTATGGATAAATTCAATGGCCCCCACGTCCAATCCCCTGGTAGGTTGGGCGGCAATGAGCAGGTCGGGGTCATGAGAAATTTCCCTGGCCACAATTACTTTCTGCTGGTTGCCGCCGGACAATCCCCGGGCGCTGGCAGTGGCATGTGGTGGACGCACGTCAAATTCCTTGATTAGCTTTTGGGCATGAGTTGCGATTTTCTTATGATTAAGCATAAAGTTTTGGGCAAAATCGCTTTTGTAGTAGGTCTGTAGCACCATGTTATCCGCCACAGTGAAATCCAGCACCAGGCCTCGCTTTTGCCGGTCTTCGGGTATGTGGCCCATGCTGGCTTCAAATATCTTCCGGGGTTTCCAGTTGGTAATGTCCTGGCCGTTAAACATTATTTTTCCATCTTTAACTTTGCGCAGACCGGTGATGGCCTCTACTAATTCGGTTTGCCCATTCCCGTCAACCCCGGCAAGGCCCAGGATTTCACCCTGCCTGATTTCCAGCTTTACACCCTTAACAGCAGATAATCCACGATTATTCTCTACCTGCAGGTTATTTATTTTTAGCACCGTCTCCCCAGGTTGGGTGTCCTGCTTGTCCAGTTTCAAGCTGACCTGACGACCCACCATTTTTGCAGCCAATTCGTCCGGAGTGGTATCTTTAACATTTAAGGTATCAACTACTTTACCGCGGCGTATCACCGTTACCCGGTGGGCGGCAGCCATAATTTCTTTTAATTTGTGAGTGATAAGAATAATTGACTTGCCTTTGCTGATGAGGTTTTTTAAGATGTTTATCAATTCGTTAATTTCCTGGGGAGTAAGTACCGCCGTTGGCTCATCCAGGATCAGGATATCAGCACCGCGGTACAGGGCTTTTAGAATTTCCACCCGCTGCTGCATGCCCACGCTGATGTCCTCTATTTTGGCATGGGGGTCAATTTTTAGCCCGTAACGGTTGGAAATCTCTCTTACTTCCTGTTCAATACGCTGTTTCTGTAAAAAGCCCATTTTTTGCGGCTCACTGCCCAGGACGATATTTTCCATCACTGTAAACGGGGGCACGAGCATAAAGTGCTGGTGCACCATGCCTATGCGCAGCCGGATAGCCGTATTGGGGTTGTCAATCACTACTTTTTTGTCGTTAATGAAAATATCCCCTGCAGTAGGAGAGTAGAGCCCGTAAAGTATATTCATCAGGGTGGTTTTTCCGGCGCCGTTTTCCCCCAGAAGGGCATGGATTTCTCCCGGCATGATAGTTAAATTGATGTTGTCATTGGCTGTCAGGTCACCAAACTTTTTGGTGATACCTTTCATTTCCACTACGGGACGCACACCAATGCCTCCTTATATAAGGTGATGCCCAGGAATGAAAAGCCTGGGCACCGTCCAATTCAGACTTACTTGTTCAAGTTTGCCAGGTAGTCATTGTATTCCGCTTCAGTCTTGGGTACTGTAATTTCGCCGGTAATAATCTTTTTCTTGAATTCTTCGGCTTTTTCCAAAGCTTTGGGAGAGGTATTCTTCTCGGCAGTCTTGGAGATTCCTACGCCATCTTCTTTCAAACCGTAGACCACGATTTTGCCACCGTTAAATTCGCCGTCTCTAAGCTTTTTCGCAACGTCCAGCACTGCAACGTCAACGCGCTTCATCATGGATGCCAGCACGTTGTTGGGAGCAAGCTTGTACTGGTCGGAGTCAACACCGATGGCCCAGAAGCCTTTACCACGTTCTTTGGCTGCTTCCATTAAACCTTTACCTACGCCGCCTGCTGCATGATAAATTACGTCAGCACCCTGATCGTACATGGAGTTGGCAATGGTTTTGCCTGCAGCAGAGTCAGTAAAGGAGTTAGCATACCCGGTTAAAATTTCTGCATCGGGGTTAACAGTTTTAACACCTGCTTTGAAACCATATTCAAACTTCTTAATAAGGTCCATTTCCACGCCGCCGATAAAACCTATTTTATCACTCTTGGTGGTGAGGCCGGCCAGAACGCCTACCAGGAAGGAACCTTGTTCTTCGCGGAAGTTAATTGCCACAACGTTGTCCGGAGTAATGTTGTTACCCTTATCGTCTACATAGGCAAAGTCCACGATACCAAACTTGCTGTCCGGGTTTTGTTCTGCTACCTTTTTAATAGCGTCGGCCATGGCATAACCGATTCCCCAGACTAAGTCATAGTTGCCGCGTACGAAAGTATTGAGATTGGTTACATAATCAGCTTCAGAGTTGGACTCCAAGTACTTCACTTCAACGTTTTCCAATTGTTCATTGGCCCAGGTCAGGCCGCGCCACGCGGAAGCATTAAAGGACTCGTCATTTACGCCGCCAACATCAGTTGCCATACCGATTTTCAATGTTTCCGGTTTTTTGCCTGCTTGGTTGTCCTTATTTGTTTCTTTATTTTCCTCCTGATTAGGTTGCTTTGGCTGTTCACTCGAGGTACAGGCTGTAATGGTAAAAGCCATCAAAGATAAGCCCAACATAAAAACTAACAAGGTAACCAGTTTTTTCGATTTGAACATTGTCATAAAACCTCCTGATTTTGTAATTTTTTATTAACTTCCAGAACCTTATCGTATATCCTATAACATCACCTCTTTCCCAAAGTGAGATGTCCAGGACTCTAGCCTTGCATTATTTTTACCCCCGAACTGGTACTGATACGAGTGGCACCTGTCGCTGCCAAAGCCGGCAGATGCTTTTACGAAATGTGCCCCCGTTTAAAGCGCCACTAGCCGTCTCGGAACATAACACCTTGATATCTTCCTTCGCGGCCTCCGGTTTTGAATTTGTGTGGTCAATTAGTTCTGAGATACTAATTTTCGTCATCTTCATCCTCTTCGGTTAAAATACCGTCCAGTTTCAAAACCTTGCGGGCAGCACCCTCATCTGTTACCAGGATGTTGAGATATTTGCCTCTCAACGCTCCCAAAATACCCGGTACGCAGTTAGTACCTCCCGCTATGGCAATTGCATATTCTTTTTTGCTAATATCATCAAGGGCAATACCGATGGTTCTCTTGTTTAACTCATCGTCAAAAACTGTCCCGTCAACGGTAAAGTAACGGGAGCATATGTCACCGGCAGCTCCATTGTTCCGCAGATTTTCTATTTCTTCGGAGGTAAAGTATCCCGCGTCCACTAGAACGGATTTTTTGCTGGGATAGCCGATGCTGAACAGGGCGATGTTGGCCCGGTGGCCCAATTCCAGGATTTCCTGTACCATGGCGTCGGAAATTAGTGCTTCCTTGGTTCTTTGGCTACTGACAATGGTTGGTACTGTCAGGGCGAAGGGTTTCCCCTGAAGTTTTTCGGCAAACTGAAATAAAGTATCCATGGGGTTGAAGGTTGCATTAAGCCGGCCAACACCACCTTTCAGCTGCACGACGGATACATTTTTTACCTGTTTGGGCTTAAGTGCTGCTGCCACTTCCCTGATAGTGGTACCCCAGGAAATACCGATGATGTCGCCGTCCTTTATTATTTGATGCAAAAACGCTGCTGCAACTTTTCCCAGGTATTTTTTTATTGTCTTTTCATCATTGCTGTTAACCGGGACGACGATAGCCCTGGCCAGCCCATAATTGTCCTGCAGCAGGCTTTCAATCTGCGAGCAGGAGGAAAGGGGGTCATGAATGGTTATTTGGACAATACCCTGCTTTTTTGCCTGGTTAAGGTATCGCGACACCTGGGGTCGGGAGATATTCAGTTTTCTGGCAATTTCCTGCTGCGTGTTGCCCGCTTCGTAGTATAAACGGGCTACCGTCACGAGGGTTTGAGTGTGCTCCCAGTTATCCATCGGCCAATTTCCTCCCAAATGTACAATTGTTCGGGTAACATTTGGAAACCTTGAACATTTGTCAAAACCTTTGAACAGTTTCTCAACAATGCTATTCAACATAATATTGAATAATCCTTCAATAAAAATAAAAATACCAAGAATTACTTTAAAAGCATAAAATCACCGGGAGGCATATCCTCCCGGCACTAATGTGTTCCGCTTTCTCAATTTTTGGTGTATGTGTAAGTGACCGGTCCGTTTTTACTTTGTTTTTTTGAAATTTTTGCGTTATTTCATATTGTACTCGTGATTTTTATCACAGTCTTGTCGGTGGAAATTTCTTAATATACATATAGGTGGAGGTTAACGAAACCAAAAAACATAATTTCAAGGAGGTATTTTCATGTTTTGTTACCAATGTTCACAGACACCCAAGGGAGGGTGCGTCAAAGTTGGTGTATGCGGTAAAAATGAAGACTTGGCCAGCCTGCAGGATACAATCCTGATTGGCCTGAAAGGTGTGGCTGCTTACGCGTTCCACGCCCGGGAACTGGGCTATACCGATGAAGAAGTGGATGCCATCACCCATGAGGCACTTTTCAGTACACTAACCAACACCAACTTTGACATGAATGAGACAGTTAACATGGCCCTGAAGGTTGGTTCCGCTGCAGTAAAGGTGATGGACCTGTTGGACAAGGCGCATACAGACCTTTTAGGTATTCCGGAACCGGTTAAAGTGTCCCAAGGTAAGGTGGAAGGAAAGAGTATTTTGGTTACCGGTCACGACCTGTATGCATTAAAGGAATTGTTGGAGCAGACTGAAGGTAAGGGCATCAATGTTTATACCCATTCGGAAATGCTGCCTGCCCACGGTTATCCGAAGTTGAAGAAATACAAGCACCTGAAAGGCAATATCGGTGGTTCCTGGGTCAAGCAGAGAAAGTTATTCGAAGAATTCCCCGGTGCAATTTTGGGTACTACCAACTGTGTACTGCCGGTGCGTGACAGTAATAGCTACGGGGACCGGTTCTTCACCTATGGCATTGCCGGCCTGGAAGGTGTGCAGAAGATTGAAAACGACGACTTTACTCCGGTAATTGAAAAAGCTTTGTCATTACCCGATGCAGATGTCCAGTCGGATAAGACCCTGACCACCGGTTTCCATCACGAAAATGTATTGCCTTTGGCCGGAAAAATCGTAGAAGCAGTCAAAGCCGGTAAAATCAAACGTTTCTTTGTCATTGCCGGCTGCGACACCCCGCTCAAGGGACATGACTACTACAGGGAATTAGCTTTGGCAGTACCCAGGGACTGCGTGATTCTCACCACTGCCTGCGGCAAGTTCAGATTTAATGACATTGACTTTGGTGACATTGACGGCATTCCCCGCCTGATTGACTTGGGACAGTGCAATAACTCCGGTTCTGCCGTGAAAATTGCCCTTGCTTTGGCTGAGGCGTTTAACTGCGGTGTCAACGACCTGCCGTTAAGCATCGTCCTGTCCTGGTTTGAACAGAAGGCCGTTGCCATTCTGCTGGGACTGTTCAGTCTGGACGTGAAGAACATCTACGTTGGCCCCAGGGCACCGGAATTCCTCACTGAAAATGTGGTGAAAGTACTGCAGGATAATTTCAACCTCCAGCTGATCAGCGGCGATGCCAAGACTGACCTGGAGAAAATGCTGGGCTAAAAAAATAACAGTATCACAAGCAAGGAGGAGGGCCTGTCATCGTGCTCTCCTCTTTTTTTATTTAAACCTTTCTTCCAGGCCGAAAAAGTTTTCATGTCCGGTAACAGAATGACATTTTTCACATGACTTGTCTTCTTTGACAATTTCCAGGTGGTTAACGATATCATTAGTCATCATTGGTGAATTGGGGAATTTTTTATCTTCTCCCAGATGGCACGAGATACAGTTTTGTTCAAATACCAGTGCCCGGGTAATAACTGTCGGGTTATCGACAAAATGCCGGTATACATAGCTGATACCCCGCACTTTATTAATAACCATACCGCTGGGTGACCGGAACCGGTGACAGCCCCAACAGTGAACTTCGCGGTGAGGAGACTTTTTCCAGGAAAGGACAAAAGGTTTTATCTCATGGCAGCTTTTACAGAAGGAAGTAGTGGAAGTCGCGGCGGATGTAACTGCGAAAATAAGTAGAAGAAGGAAAGTAAAAAGCACCATCACACCCAATACTTTAAGCGTGAATCTCATCATTGCCATTGTCTCCTTTGAACGGCATTTTCCATTAGTATTCGTACAATTCGACAGATAATACGGCATTTTTTGCTTGAGAACATTAAGATGTTACTGGACAAAGTGTTATTTAAACCAGGCTGCAAGCAATTTACATTTATTTTTTCATAATGCATTTGTTTCAAACATTGCCAGAAACTTTGCAGTCTGCTTCCATACCAGATAGGGAAAATTAAAACTAACATCGTTTAAATTGGGAGGCAGCAGTGTGAGTAAAAGAAATTTAAAACTGATTATCATTGTATCGGGTTTGTTATTAATAGCCTTAATGATACTTGGCGTTGAGTTTACCTCGCAGCCGCGCTTTTGCTACAACTGCCACGAGATGGGTCCCTTGTACGAGGCCTGGCAGATTTCGTTTCATAAAGACATTTCCTGTCTCAGGTGTCATGCCGAACCTGGAATTGCCGGGCTGATTCGCACCAAGGCCAAGGGTTTGCGGGAGGCATACAATCATTTCACCAACCCCCAAAGTGAACCCAAGGCTGAAACCGATACCTGGGAGTTCTCCTTAAGATGTCTGGAGTGCCACGATGAAATTAAAGGCAAAGGGGGGCCGCATAACGAAAAACACCTGGAAATGGAATTTGTCTGTGTGAGCTGTCATAAGGGCATTGGTCACCAGCCCGACAAGAACAACAAACTGCCGCCCGGGACGATATGCAAAAAATGCCACGGTTAGTACTCCCAACCTGCAGGGTATTTTCCCTGCAGTTTTTTTGGGCCAAATAAGCGGAAACATTTGACAAGCAATGCTGGGAGGTTTCACTACTGAAGTAGGAATTGATTTGGGAGATGAAGAAGGTTTATGATTGAAGACATGCATGTGGGTCTAATGTGCTGTAAGCTGTCGATCTTGTTAGTAAGAATTTATCAAAGGGGTGAGATATGGTGATTAAACTAGATATTCCCGGCAAAGGAGAGCTAATTCTCAATTACCTGGTACTTGACTATAACGGGACTCTGGCCCGTGACGGGTATTTGCTGCCAGGTTTGGCGGAAAAACTTAATGAACTGTCAGAGCATTTAAAAATTTATGTCTTGACTGCCGATACCTTTGGCAGGTGCCGGGAACAATGCAAGGAAATAAATTTGGACGTTCATATTCTGGAAAAGCCGTTGGGTGCCAAAGAAAAGGAGAGATTTATACAGTCGTTGGGTAGTACCAATGTAGTTGCCGTAGGCAACGGGAATAATGACCGGTTTATGCTGGCCGGGGCCGCTTTGGGAATTGCCGTTTTGGCGGAGGAAGGGCTTGCGGGCAGTGCTTTCAAGCAGGCGGATATTTTGGTTAAAAACATTGGTGATGCTTTCGATCTCCTTCTCAAACCCCGCCGGCTGGTTGCTACTTTAAGAGGGTGATTAAACGTTGCCCTTTTTAACAATTTTAATTTAGACTACTACTGGTAATCTTTAAATACCCGGGATTCTTTTTTGCCTTTCTTCTTCAAAGCCATCTCTTAGTTTTAGTTACTGCCTATTCAAGACAGAGGAGAAGGATTTACCCCAAAAATACAGACATTGCCCGGCACCTTACCAATTAAGGATACCGGGCAATACATGCCACCTTGATAAATTCCTCTTGACGGTATTACAAGCCTGATTACGCCTGTGACTGCTTGTTTGTTCCGGCATTTAATGCTCCCCAAAACTTGTTTCCGATTATCGTTAGATATGCCAGGTACGCTATCACTTCAATTAACGAAGGATTGCCATTGTAACCAAACACGGCTTTTAGCAGGCTGCCAAAAGTACCTTTTTCATTAACAATGTGATTTATATCCCAGACGTGTTCTATAATGATGGGAATAAACCCTGCTTCCTGCAGCTCGTGTATTCCATGGGCCAGAAGTCCGGCAGCCATTAGCAGCAACAAGCTGCCGGTAACAATGAAAAACTTACGCAAATCCAGATTGACGGTTGTTTTAAAGACTATGTAGGCAATACCCAGGGCCAGTGCCAGGCCTAGCACCGAACCGAGAATGGCCCCACCGCTGCCTTGCTGCAGGAATAAGGCATTGAGGAAGAGGACGACTTCCACACCTTCTCGAAAAACGGAAATAAAAGCCAGCCCAAACAATCCCCAGACCTTTTCACCGCTGACGGCACTATCGACCTTTTGCACAATCTCGCCTTTAACTGCTTTGCTTTGTTTTTGCATCCAGATAACCATGGAAGTTAAAATAGCAACCGCCACCAACATAATAGTGCCCTCGAAAGTTTCTTCCGCTTTTCCTTCAAATCCGCCGGCTACAAACTGAAAAATAAATGCGGTAATGATGCTTCCGAGAATTCCGGCACCAACGCCGCCAAAAACGTGTTTGAACAGACTCCTTTGCCGGATTTTTGCCAGGTATCCCAGAATGATACCGACAATTAAAGCAGCTTCCAAGCCTTCCCGCAACATGATTAATAAACTGGCAACCAAATCAATCCCTCCCATTGATAAAAACTATTAATTGATACCCCCTATCAATGATTTTAGAGACAATACCCCTTAATGTCAAGTATTTTTATGAGAAAACTTATAATTTAAAGCTAAACATCAAAAATTTCATGTCCCCTTGCCGAAGCTGTTTATAAAGGGACTGGCAGAGACCCTTTGGACCAAAAGTACGTACTTGTTAAAATCGATCTTTTTGGCGATGCGGCTGCAAGAGCTAAGGAAGCGGGATTTGACGGCGTACAAATCCATGGTGCCCATGGTTATCTTTTAAGCCAATTTTAAAATCCATACCGTACCCAAAGAACCGATGAATACGGCGGCAATATTGAAAATAGAGCACGAATTATTTTTGAAGTATATGAAGAAATTCGCCGCCGGGTTGGAAAAGATTATGCTGTGTTACTCCGCCCTGCTAAAGCTCAAGGTGCCGATGGTCACCAGTACAAAGGCTACGGCCATTAGCACGGCTATATCCAGCGACAGGCTCCAACGTACCAGCCCCGCCTGTTTGGCAATTTCCAAAAGAGGCTTCTGGATGCCCGGGCCGATATTGACCATGGTACCGGAGAAAACCACGGTACGGATGGCATCCACTCCATAGGTGAGCGGGTCTATCACCATTAAAGTCTTCATCCATTCCGGCGCAGTATTTACCGGAAACATGCCGCCGCTTAAAAAATACAGGGGCATAACCAAAAAGTTCATGATCATCTGGAAGCCCTGCATGGATTCCATCCGGGCGGCGATGGATATACCCAGGCTGGTGACAGCAAAGCTCATCAAAAAAGACAGCAGAATAATCTTGATTATAATCCAAATAGAGAGGCTGAGCCCCGCAAGAGGTGCCAGTATAATCAAGATTGCCGATTGGATGGTAGCCACCGTGGCACCACCCAGTACTTTCCCTACCGCCACCGCCCAGCGGGGAACCGGGGCCACCTGTACCTCTTTCAAGAAGCCAAACTCCCGATCCCAAATGATGGATACTGCAGAAAAAATAGATGTAAAAAGCACAGACATACCGATAATGCCGGGATACATAAAGCGCAGGTAATCCATTCCGCCGGGAGCACCGTTGAGGCTCATGCTGGCGGTAATACCCTTACCCAAAATCAAGAGATACAGCAGTGGCTGTCCCACCATCCCCACCATCCGTGACCTTTCACGGATAAAAGTCTTGAATTCCCTTAACCAAATGGTATAAATCACTCTCAAAGATAACATCTTAATGCCTCCTTATTCTATGGCCCATGTGCTGCCGGAAAGTATCCCGGGCAGATAATTCTTCGTCACGAATCGCCCGCCCGGTGAGTTTTAAAAATACGTCGTCAAGACTTGGTTCCTTAATTTGGATGGAACTGATACGTTCCTGAAAATCAGTAACAACCCGTGGCACAAATTCCGCGCCACTTGGTACCGTGAAGTGGTATTCACCCTGCAGTTCCTGAACCTCCATACCGTACCGGGCCGCCAGGTCATCTTTCAGTCCTTTATCCCCTTTGACCACAATCTTATCCCCACCCAGCATCCGTTTCAAAGCGGCAGGGCTGTCAATAGCCTGAATTTCACCATGGTCTATTACGGCAATCCGGTCACAGTTTTCTGCTTCATCCATGTAGTGGGTGGTCATAAAAACAGTAACACCTATTTCATCTCGCAGCCGCCGCACATGGTCCCAGATGGCGATACGGGTCTGGGGGTCCAGGCCCACAGTGGGTTCATCAAGAAACAATACCTTGGGATGATGTAAAAGCCCCCGGGCAATTTCTAAACGCCTTTTCATTCCGCCGGAAAAAGTCTTGACCAGGGATTTACGCCGGTCAGATAAATCCACCATTTTCAACACCTGGTTAATCCGCTCTTCCCGCAGTTCCCCGGGTACATTGTAAAGCATGGCATGAAACTTCAAATTCTCCTCGGCAGTTAACCTGTTATCCAGGGACGGATCCTGAAAAACCATGCCGATGGACTGGCGTACCCGGGTAGGCTGCTTTAACACATCATACCCGGCCAGTTCCGCTGTACCGGCCGTGGGTTTCAAGAGCGTAGACAATATTTTAATAGTTGTGGATTTACCGGCACCGTTGGGACCCAGAAAACCAAAGATTTCTCCCTTGATGACGCTAAAGTCAATCCCGTCCACAGCAGTAAAATCTCCAAATTTTTTGACCAGGTTTTCAATTCTGATGATGTCCATTATTGTCGCTCCTTCGGGCTGACTCCAACGCAGCCAGGATTTCTTTAAGCCCTGCCACCATTTCCGCCACGCGATTTTCAGAAACATGTGCTATTATGCCTGCCATCTCACGCTGCACTTGTTCTCTCACCACTGCCAGACGGTCAACAGCATCTTGCGAAAGAAACAATCGCGCCAGCCTCTGGTCGGACCGGTCCGGTCTTTTTTCCATCCAACCTTTTTTTTCCAAGTTCTCAACTACTTTTGAAATATGGGACTTTGCAAAGCCCGTTCGGCGTGCCAGTTCACTGACGGTAATACCCGGTTCCTTCTTTATCTGACCGGTTATGATCATGGTGGTCATGGGTACTTTATGTTCCTCTAGTACCTTTTTCATCTGCTCGCCAAAACCGCGGTTCACATCGCGAAGCAGTTCTATCAACAAGTCATGTTTGTGAGGCATATCTATCGGCCACCTTTCATGCGTATTAGCGTGCCCACCAGATATAATGTTCTGGTACGAACGTTCTCTAATGAACATTATACTCCTTTAGTTGGTATCTGACAAGGTCGCTATTGCAACGAATTTCTGGCCGGCCTAGTATTATCGGTGTAACGCTGCCGCTGGTGCAAATCCTTACATATACCGCAGCTATGCTTTCAGTAATTTCCTGATTTACTCCGTGGACACCCCGCCGGTGATGGTCACCGCCGGTTCTTCGGTGAGCTTTAACTTTGAAAATTAAGAATTCAGAAGAACTAACAAAAAAAGCCTCCCAAAAATGATAGAAAAACAGCTAAAAACCACCGAAAAACCCTGCATTTATGAGAAAAACCCCTTATAATAGAGATGCAGGATAGTCTTTGCCCACATCTCTAAATAAGGGTTACCTTCGGCTCTTCGGTTCCCACTAATCTTAAGGGGTTTTACATCTTCATTACGAGGAGATAAATTCTGCCCGGATAGAAGCACAAGCAAAATCTAGTAAAGAATATGAGGAATTTGGACGCCAAGGTCAGAGATAATACAAGAGTAAGCTCGAAAAACAAAAAACCTGAATCCGTGAAATTGTGATAGTCATCGTACAGCTAGAACACACTTGCTGTACAGTTTTTTATATGCTAAAGGTTTTAGTTAACTTACAGAGAATGTAAATAAGGATATCAAAAGTGATACTAGGGAGTGGGCGGGGATGAGACAATATCTTGTGATAGCTTTAATCATCGTGGCTGTTTCTTTTTCTTTATTTGGTTGTTCTTCTGATGGGGGTAACAGCCCCAAGCCGGACGAAAATTTAGAAGCAAATGGGGATAGCCAAATAACCAGTCAGCAAGAAGACAAGGAAGAACCTAGTGTTACTGACAGCGAAGAGCACCGCCAGGAATTGTCAACGAGCTTTAGCATCCAGTCTGTTTCCCAAGAAACTTATAATGGTCTTGATATTAAGAGAATAAAACCTGAGTACCCCAAAGAAGACTACTTTCTAAGCTTCGTAAACAAAGTTGGCAGCAATCTACTTGTCGGGTTGAAAAGTCGTAAAGAAAATCTTCCAGAGCTATCATTGATTAGTTATAACTTAGAAACAAGTTCGCAAAAGGAGATTTTTAAAGGTAAAGGTTCTTTGGGCTTCTATTCAGATTTCAAGTTGCTCGATGACGGTAAACGGCTTGTGCTCGAGGGTAGAGATAGGTTTTTTTTCCTGGACAAAGATAGTTTAGGACTCTTAAAGGAGATTAAGCTGCCAGAGGATATTTACCAGTATGACATATCTTTTGATGGTTCAAAAATAGCTTATGTCAGGGAAGGCAGCCTTTATGTCGCAAACATTGATTTCTCTAAGCCCCAGTTGTTGGTGGAGGGTACAAAGAATAATGACCCTAATAGTGACTTTTACGAATTTTTTATTCAACACCCCATACAGCCCAAATGGTCACATGATGGTACAAAAATTCTTTACATTTTTGGTACTTATGAGAGCTCCGAAGGAGTTGGGATAGTTAGCTCCGATGGTTCCAGTAAACATATTATTAAGAGAGAAATGTTTGAACCTACGGGTGCGGCATGGTTTTTTAATGATGAAAAAATTTTCGTTACCCAGGCTATGGGAGAGAGCAAAATCTATATTATAGACCTAGCTAAAAGTGGGTTTGAATACATAAAGGAAACAAGCTGGCCAGAGTATTCTTCACCAAGTCCTACAGAAAATAAGTTTATCTATGAAGGGGAAAGGAATAAGTATGATGACCCCGCTCAGTTTTATATGGTGGATTCATCTGGCGAATACCCAATTACGCCTTTGTTAGGCACAGTCCATGGTGCAACATGGGGCCCTTCTGGCAATGAGGTTGTTATCTTAGCTGACGAACAGATCCTTATTGTGATGCCGAAGGAATTATTACTATATTCTCGAGAAGAACTGCCAGGAAGTAAAACACCAGCAGACCATATTGAGCTATCACCAGCAGAAGAATTGAAATGGATGGAGTTTAGTAAGAACGCATTTAATTTCCAAGAGTTTTCTAGGGATTCAGAGATTGATGAGAATACTTTAATACATGATACGGCATTTTATCTTGTCTTTAGATACAAAGGAGAAGATCGTGATCAGGTAATTGAAAGGAAAGATGGTTTTTTTATTATAACAAAAGAAACAATTGACAGGTTTAGTCAGGAACTTTTTGGCAGAAAAATAAAAAAACATCAATCAGTGATGGGGTTTGACTTGAAAAATGGCAAGTACTATGCAGGTGGGATGGATGACCATGGCTATAAACTAACCCATATTCAAAAATTTGAGGATAATAAAGATGGGACCTACACTATTGAATACGATTTTTACTATGTAAATGAGGGAGACGAAAGCCCACTTTTAATAAAACCCGAAGAATTTATTTATGAAATACATAAAGAGCCGCAAAAATTTCCTGACCCAACGGCAAAAGGCAAGCTACTGATTAAAAAAATTACCGAAGATAATAGAGAAAGATATATTATCATTGAGAATATAAAATTTGTCTTTTAAGAACTAAAGCATCGGGCAAATAGTGTTTCAAAGAGTTTGCTATGACGCTTATAATGACCGACCCAGTGGGATACGCTGGGTCTTTGTTTTGGAAAAAATTGCAGGTAATTATACGCTCAAATAGTATATATGGAAAGCAGGGGATTTATTACTGGAAAACCGTTTTTGCTTTTGGCATCTTTTATTATCATTTTATTAATCCTCTGGGGTGTTATCCATGGTATGGGTCTCTATATTTGCTGAAGCTCCTAAGACATCTGCATAATAAAATCCCCGTAAAAGGCCATTTCCCAGGCAAGCCAGAACGTCCCCGATTTGCTGGTCCCCGACCCGCTTAAAACAATTGTACTGCACTGTTCCAGGATATTTCTTTGTTATTCGTTTGCCTGAAGAGGATTGCTTTCTAAAATTTTTTCCACTTCTTCATATCCTGGCGGAAATGCGTAGTTGTAACGCGCAGGAAGCGCAAAAACGTATCTGGTGTTACGACCAAGTTCTTTTGGTCCGACAGGTGCTGGACCAATATGGAATTCTCTCTGCTGAAGTGCGTTCCATTGGGTAAGCGTGAAGACCATTATTGGGATATCCTGTCGCCGGTTTTGAGAAGTCCATTGAGGATGTCTTATGGAAATTATCGGACCAGTTTCAACAGTCTCACCACCTTGTGGACCTCCGAGAGCGGAACCCTCCCATTTGCCAGTTATAATCAAATAACCTTTCCAACTTTCCGGTAAGGAAAAACTAAAACCATATTGGGTATTTCTGTACACAATTGAGTTGGTTTCCTCGTAGGCACCGAGGGTGGTAGCGTCAATAAGCCAGCGATTTTCGATTTTCTCTACCACGAGAGTAATTGGCCGCTTTGCGGCAACCCCGCCGCTCGCCTTCTCTGTGCTCGTTATTTCAATGATTTCGCCTTTAACTTCGTACGCATATCCCGATAATTTTTCAATGCTTAGAATTTCTATCCGATCCGGCCACGGACTCGAAAGCACCCTCCCCGGAGCATTCTGAGGATCGCTGAGCCATTCTGAAAGAAGTGCGGGAGATACAAAATCGCTGTAGTTCTCTTGCATACTCTTGTTTACTATATCTTTGGGGGCTTGAAGCGAGACTGTTTGGAGCTTACTACCGAAGTCATCAACCAGACTCGCAACTGCCGCCTCATCACTTTTATCGGTTTGTTGCGGTTTCTCTTTGGGCTGTCCTTCTTTTTCCAGTTGAGCCTCGTTTCCCCCATTTATGCAACCAAACAGAGAAATACCTAGCAATAAGATAAGTACAAACAAAAAAGGTTTTTTCATGTTGTTACCCCCTGAAGAATTTCTCCCTGATTTATCAATTCTCGGCGGAAGACCAACTTCTAAAGTGGGTGATGAATTCCGGTTACTACCCAAGAACATTTGTTCTTAAATATTACCTTTAACTGGCTTGATCCTCCAAAACCTTGACAGTTAATAAGGCTTCCTTGAAGAAATCTACAAACTTGCCAGGCGGCTCACCATTCAGACCGAAGCTCACTAAATGGTTCCGCTGGTAAACATAGGCTTCCCGGAACGAACCACTTGCCGAGGACAGGACGGCAATGTCCTCGGTCAGGAATTCCACCTGCAGGGGGCCGTAGTAGTCGTCCAGGGACTTTTTGCGAGCTATTACATAATCCCGGAGTTTTATAGGTTTGGACCAGTCGATATTATCGGGCCACCGCCCGCTTGCCTGCCTGAATTTCTCTTCCCACTTGGTTTTATTGTAAATGGAAAATGAATACTTGTTGTCCTCAGTTTCTAACTCGGGCGGGGTTACACATCGGTTACGAAGCCGATTTGGTTCCCCAAATTAACGTCTGAGCGCCAGGCCGCGGGCAGAACCAGAGTCTAGCTAGTAACTACTAACCATTTTTGTTCACCAGAAGAACCTCCATAAAAAATTAGTTTCTCTTAAAAATTATAGACGGAGCAACGGCCTATGTTGTTCCGCTTTCCGCAGAAAAACCTTAACTAACCTGCCAGCCAGTAAGATTAACCAGCCTGGATGATTGCCCACGCCGGCATCGCCGCCGCAACATCAGCCTGGTTAGCCCGGGCGCTAGTGAACTTGCTGACAGTGCGGATGCAATAGAGGTATGGGATCAGGCGGTGGCCAGGGCCAAAGCCAGTCTGCGCCAGAGCATGCAGGATGAGGATGAATATGACTAAGGCACCCCGAATACAATCAGTGCGTCAGAAATGCCTGATTCGCCTTAAATCCTTAAATTTCTCTAGTACTTGACGCAAGTACAAGCTATAATTGACTTAGGAATGTATTTCCTCAGGCTTTCTCTTCTCCCCCTTACGCGTGGGGCAGTGCGCAGCCTGGAGTTGTGCGGATAACCGGGTGTTATGGGGGAGAGGAGGTGGTAGGCTATGACGCAAATCATTGCGGCTGTTATCGATGGAATTTTCCAGGTAATTGCGGCTATGATCCGGCGTTGCGGTAATGGAGCGAAAAAAGAAGAAGGACGTTCGCACAAACGTCCCTCTTCCCGGCGCAAATAGCTTTACACAAGAGATAACTCTGGGCCGCACTGCCCAGCAGGGGGAGGTGTATCAGCACCTTCCCTTTGCTTTTATTATACCCTTTTGCCGTTAGTTTTCAACCCTGTTTTTATCTGTATGTATCTTATGACAGCAATTTCTTATTCGAAAACTAACCATCGAACAACTTAAATCTTGCTTTTTTGGGAGAGCTTCCAAGTTGACTTTATAAGTTTTACTTCGTACTAAAGAAGCCTAGCTAGGCTCTTAGTGCTCTTTTAGTCGATTCTGATGGTGGACCCCGATAAGTTTTCCGTAGAACTTATCTTCTTTGAGAGAGCCACGTACGGTAATTCTGTCCCCAATATGGATCTCACCGCCAGGTTTATCATTTAAAATAACATCTAAATTAAGACCGTCATCTGAGAGTAATAGAATATTACCAACGCTTTTCCGAACTGTCCCCCTCACTAAGACTTGTTGGACGGGTTGCTTTTTAATTACGTCGTGAACGTTGTATATTCTGCCAGAATTTGCTGCCATTATTGATAGGATGAGTACAAATGAAATAGCAGTTAGAGGCATAACAAATTTGATATATTTAGTGGGAAAATCTCTTTTCTCTTTCATGGTTCTCGCTCCTTGATTATACCCTTACAGAGGCAGAGTATCATATTTACTATATTTTGTCAATTTTAAAAATCCAGCCACCCAATTTTCGGGAGTTTTACTAGCTATACCTTGAGATTTCTAGCTTTTGCTCAATATTTCAAATTTTTGTTTTTAGGTTGACAAAACACCCTCTATTTTCTCTTTACAGAGTATAGGGAAAAAATAAAAAAATTTGCTGTAGGGGGTTATTAAAACGGCACCTTTTTGACTCTTTATATAGTAAGGGGTTAAATATCTCGTATT
>CAZGXM010000029.1:0-31174 GCA_964529795.1 uncultured Thermoanaerobacteraceae bacterium | reverse complement strand
ATATATGATGAAAATGGGAAACTGGTTGAAATACATCATAAATATCCCAAAGATTCATGAGTTTTTTAACCACGGAGGGGTCGGCCAGGGTGGTGGTGTCGCCCAGCGCCCGGCCTTCGGCAATGTCCCGCAACAGGCGGCGCATAATTTTACCACTGCGGGTTTTGGGCAGCTCCGCAGTAAAGAAGATGTCTTCGGGTCTGGCTATGGCACCTATTTTTTTGGTTACATGTGCCTTCAACTCTGCCATCAGGTCATCCGTACCTTCGAAGCCCTCCTTCAGGGTAACAAAGGCTGCTACAGCCTGACCTTTTAGCTCATGGGTCTTACCGATTACGGCTGCCTCGGCGACGCTCTGATGGTCAACCAGGGCGCTTTCCACTTCCATGGTACCAATGCGGTGACCAGAAACATTGATCACATCATCAACCCGGCCCAGTACCCAGATGTTGCCCTGCTCATCCCGTTTTGCGCCGTCACCGGTAAAGTAATAGTCATCAAAGCGGCTCCAGTAGGTGCTCTTGTATCGTTCGGGGTCGCCGTAAACTGTGCGCAGCATGGCCGGCCAGGGAGATTTCACTACCAGGTAACCGGCATCGCTGCTGTTGCCCTGCTCATCCACCACGTCCACTTCAATGCCCGGAAAAGGGACGGTAGCCGTACCGGGAGTGGTCTTGGTAAGACCCGGCAGCGGTGAAATCATAATCTGGCCGGTTTCGGTCTGCCACCATGTATCCACAATAGGACAACGTTCACCGCCGATGTACTTGTAGTACCACATCCATGCTTCCGGGTTAATCGGTTCACCCACGGTTCCCAGCAGTCTCAGGGAAGAGAGGTCTCTGCCTTCCGGCCACTGGGTACCCCACTTCATGAAAGCACGAATGGCAGTGGGGGCGGTATAGAAAATGTTTACACCGTATTTCTCGACTATTTCCCAGAAACGGTCACGGTCAGGATAGTCGGGACCGCCTTCGTACATGACAGTGGTTGCGCCGTTGGCCAGGGGGCCGTAGATGATGTAGCTGTGGCCGGTGATCCAGCCGATGTCGGCGGTACACCAGAAGACGTCAGTATCCTTGATGTCAAAAATATAATGATGGGTGGCGGATATTCCTACCAGGTAACCGCCGGTGGTGTGTACCACACCTTTGGGTTTGCCGGTGGTGCCGCTGGTGTAAAGGATAAACAGCATGTCTTCGGCATCCATTACTTCGGGTTCGCAAACGTGAGAGGCATCTTTCATCAGTTCATGCCACAGCAAATCCCGCCCTTTCACCAGATTGACTTTGGATTTTTCCAGGCCCACCCTGTCTACCACAATTATTTTCTTCACTGGGGAAGATCCCTCTACGGCCTGGTCGGCATTGGCTTTCAGCGGTACTACGTTGCCACGCCGCCAACCGCCGTCTGCGGTAATCAAAAGTTCAGATTGCGCGTCATTGATACGGTCTCGTAAGGAATCAGCACTGAAACCACCGAAAACAATACTGTGGGGAGCGCCGATGCGGGCACATGCCAGCATGGCAATGGCCAGTTCCGGGATCATGGGCAGGTAGATGGTGACCCGGTCACCTTTTTTCACCCCCAAGCCCTTCAGCACATTGGCAAATTTACTGACTTCCCGGTGCAGGTCCCGATAGGTAAGTGTAACGCTGTCACCGGGTTCTCCCTCCCAAATGATTGCTGCCTTGTTACGCCGGTGGGCCTTCAGGTGCCGGTCAATACAGTTGTAGGAAACATTGAGCTTGCCGTTGACAAACCACTTGGCAAAAGGTGCATCCCACTGGAGGACTTCATCATAAGGTTCAAACCAGTCAATGCGTTCTGCCTGCTTTGCCCAAAATCCCAGCCGGTCTGCCGCCGCTTCCTCGTAAATGGCGGGATCATTGGCGTTGGCCTGGGCTGTAAAGTCTTTTGGCGGGTCAAATACTCGGTTCTCCTTCAGCAGCGCTTCCAGAGCCTTTGATTTTTCGCTCAACAAAAACACCTCCGTGAAACAATATGATTATTGATAATATTTAAAAATACGTAATAAAAAAATGATAGCTAAAAGTTTTCAACGCCCCCTCTGCGGAATGTTTCCTGTCAATATAATAACAGCAACAGGGCCGAAAATTAAAAGAACATTCTGCGAATAGCATTTTTTTAAGGCTGAAAGCATCAATATGCCCGGTGAACGGTAAGCTAGCGCCTATTAGTTGCAGCTGGAATGATAATTAATAGATAAAGGGAGCTTCCCTGATAATTGTCATCAGTTTATCAATGGCCTTTAAAGCGTCTTTGAGGAGTAATTTCTCGCGGGTATGCAGTGATTTTAGTTGAAGGTAGTTATCCGGTTTTTTTCCGGCTTTTATTTTTTTCAAATTACTGCGCAAACGGAAAAGCATAATCGTTTCAAAGGAAGTTTCCAGTAAGTCCAGCAGGGCCCCAGGAAGGGTCTTCTTCTGCCGCAGGTACTGAAGGCGTTCCAAAGTATTGGTGACTGTAGCGCCTTCTTTAAGGGCGAGGAGCCTGACACAGTCTATTAAATGTACCGAAACCGAGTTTTTCAGGTTGATTTCTGCCCGGTGTTCACCGAAACGTTCGCCGACCGGGTTGCCTAAAAAACTCAGGGGGGGTCTTCCCTGGCTGGCATCTTCGGCCAGGAAGGAGAAAGTTAACGGTTGCCCGGCAAAACTTTTATTGATGAGCTGCCGTAAATCTTCCGCCAAGGGGATGTAGCCGTACACAGGCCTGAAGTCCAAAAAGATAGTCAGCAACCGGACATGTTCATTTTCTGTACACTGTATCAATTTGGATACCAGTGCGTGCCAGTAGTCGTTGTCACCGCGCCAAAACGGGTTTGAGGCCATTACTTTTCCCTGGCAGGGTGCAAAACCGCACACGGTAAGCCCTTCCACAACCAGGTCTGCAAGCTTGGCAAAATAGCTTTCCGCTTTTTCAGCCAGGCCCGGTTGGTCCGGGTTTTGATAAATCAGGGCGTTATCCTGGTCGGTGCGCAGAAACTGCTCCCTGCGCCCGCTGCTGCCCATGCTAAGCCAGCAGAATTTTACCGGTGGTGGTCCGTATTCCGGCAGTATTTTTTCCACGGCAATGTCGATAATCTGCCTGGTTAATCGGTCATAGAACTCGGTAATGATGTCCAGTATTTCCGGTGTTGGTGCATTTTCCGCCACCAGACCGGTGAGAATCTGGTCTATTTCCAGGCCTACCTGGGCTAAACTTTCCAGGTTGGACTGGGATTCCAACCTGTCAACTACACTGATCACCCCGGTATTCCTGGAGCGGATGAGGTCGCGGATGGTAATTATTCCCACAGGCCGGTCATTTTCCGTTATGATGGCATGCTTAGCCTGACCTTTGATCATGGCCAGCAGTACCTGGTAGTAATAGGAGTCGGTGCTGATACACACCGGGTTGTGGTTGGCAATTTCCCCGGCGGTAAGATTATCCGGTATGCGGCTGTTAGCGACCACTTTTTCCACCAGGTCTTTTTCCGTGACCAGGCCGGCAACCTTACCGTCATCCCCGGTTAATACCACGGCGCTGATATGGTTAAAGCTCATTATCTTCGCTAACTGGTTGGTCTTCTCCAGGGGTGAGCAGGTTATTGCCGGGCGGCTCATCAGTTCACTGGCCCGTTTTAGTGCTGCCTGGCTCTCGTATGCAACCAAGGGACCGGGTTCCATTGCCACTTCACGAAACAGGCTGCGGAAACGATCCACCACTACCTGACCGAAAAAGCTGGCAAACAAGGCGTTGTTTTCGAGTAGCACTTCAAAGTCTTCCCGAGCAACCAGCAGACAATCTAAATCTGTCAGGGCCTTTACTGATGCGGGGTAAGTCTTATCCGAAAGCGCTACCGTTTCTCCAAAAAAGTCACCTTCGCGTCTGTAGCCTGCGACAGACTCCTTTCCCTGGTCGTTTCTAACCCTGATTTCCACCAGGCCGGTAATGATAATAAATAAGACCTGTTTGGAATCCTCGCCCTGGCGAAAAACAAAGCTGTCAGCCGGAAATACTTTGCGGGTGATTTTAGGCACCAACTGTTCCAAAGCTTTTAATGGGAGTAAGGAGAAAGGGTGTACCGTTTGCAGGAAATTGCGTGTGGAATTTTGATTAAACTGCTGGTTTCCGTTGGTCAAAACAACCCCTCCTGAACAGTTTTCTAATCGCCCTGCTCCCAACGCACGAAGAGCCCTGAACCCAACCAGGCGGAAAGAGCAAAAATTGAATAAATGGTCTGGCCTGCCTGCCCTGCAACAACAGTCGGAGGCTAACTGCCAGTCCTAAAGAAGGAATAACAATAAGAACAGTGCGGACTATACGCTCGATCCCGGTTTTGGCGCCAGGGGCCAAATACGGGAAAATACCACTCCCAGGGCCACCCCCAGTCCAACTGCGTTAAGAATTTGCAACATGATTACCGGTGATGGAAACGGCCACCCCGATGTGTAGTGGCCGATAAGATAAAAGATCTCCAAAAATAGAACAATAGCTAAGGCCTTACGGATGACCAGCAGATTCAGGTAAGAGTGCAGCCAGCACAATACCACGGTTAAGCTGCTAAAGATCCATCTCCAGGTCATCTGAGCACCTCCCTGTCACTAAAATTATTTCGTTATTTTTCAAACTATTCCTGCCAGCAGCAAAAATGTTGTCGGATAATTCTGTCGTGGTTGTATGCAAACCCTATTCAGGTTAACCGGTGGATAAATAAGGCCGGGAAGGGTAAATCCTTCCCGGCAAAAACACCTTGTTTTAAAATTATCTTAGTGACTTGCTGCCTGGCACACACCTCTGGGAATACGGATTTCTTCAGGCGGTGCTCCGGTAGCCCGGGAAATCACGTAGGAAACGACGAAGTTAAGAATGGCACTCACTACGCCAATCCCCAACCCATGGATGATACAACCGGTGTGAGAAGCTGTGGTAACGCATGAAGTGGTACCATTCACCAAGTGTGCAGACGCCTTGCTGTGCCAGCACCGTAATGGATGCTTCCAGCAGCCTGGCGGCGGTAATGGCGTCATTTAAGGCATGATGCCGGGGTTTACAGGTGATGCCCAGGTAGGAACATATCTCTTCCAGGGCGTAGCTGCCTGCTTCGGGAAAGGTATGCCGAGCAAGGGTTTTGGTGTCGATTGTTTTATGAGTCAGCTTCAGGCCACAGGTTTTCTGCAAGTGTCGATTTAAAAATGTCATGTCAAATTGAACCGCGTGACCAGCCAGGACGCTTTTTCCGGCCCAAGGGAAAAACCGGTTCAGCACTTCGGTGAGGTCGGGTTTGCCCGCTACCATCCGCTGGCTAATTCCCGTGAGCTTTGTAATCTCACCGGGAATGGCTCGACCAGGGTCAACAAGTTCGTAAAAGCTTTTGCTTTCATTAACCTTGCCGTTTTCCACTATTACCGCACCCAAGGATATCACCCTGTCGCCCTTTTTGGGCTTTAGACCCGTGGTTTCGGTATCAAGAACCACAAAGCGGATATCCCTAAGCGGCTGCTGATGATCCACTTGCGGGCAGTGGCAAATTATTCTTTTTAGCACCAACTGCTCGGCGGTTAAATGACTGTTCGTCGCTAAACCAAGCGATTGTGCCAAAATGGCCAAAGTACTCATAATCTACTCTCCCTTCGGGTACCCTGCTAATTATTTTGAACGGTTGGCGAGTCAAAAGGACTGTCGCCAATATTCGCAAGTATTAGAATATTGAAAAAATATTTGACAATTTTGTCTTCATCTTTCTTTTTTCTTTGAATTTCGCGAATGTCTTGAGGTGATTGACATTCAACGGCAGAGGGCAGATTGGTTCACATTGATTCATACTAATTTTGATATCTTTGATATTATTATAGGATGACAACGATCGCCTGGGAAGTAAAAATCTGCCAATGGGCAAAAGGTGCACTTAAACGTAAATATAAACGGTCTATATGGTCAAATATTCTGAAAGTATTTTTTTAGCTTTTATTATTACCGCTAACTCTCATAAAGCGCCTTTTAGTTCTTCATAACAACCGTTCGGGTATAATAAATACGGTTTGGTTTAAAATTTTGCTTTTGACTTTTGGTAAAAAAGGGTATTGTGGTTTTTTTACAGAAACTATGTTTATATTCCTGGCTCCCGTTGAAGCATTTGCAGATATGAGGTGATATGTATGGAAGGTATCGGCGTGGATATTATTGAAGTAAGGCGTGTCCAGCGTTTATTAGACAAATGGCGGGATAAATTTGCCAAACGTGTCTTCAGCAACAGGGAAATAGCATATTGCCTGAAAAAAAAATACCCTGCTCCTTCACTTGCGGCCCGGTTTGCTGCCAAGGAGGCGGTGTTGAAGGCCATGGGGGTTGGCCTGGGGGCCTGCCCGCTGAAGCAAATAGAAATTATCAATGAAGCCGGTGGAAAGCCCCGGATACTCTTACACGGCAAGGCCAGACAATTGGCGGTTTCCCGGGGGGTTACGACATGGCAGGTATCACTTTCTCATTCCGGAACCCACGCTATTGCCATGGTAATTGCAAAAGGCTGAAAATGTCCCCAAAGACAACCCCAAATCGAACCTCGAATACAGGGAGGGATAGTCAATGAAAGTAGTTACCGGCGCCCAGATGCGGGCGCTGGACCAGGCAGCCATTCACCAACTGGGAATACCCGGCATAGCTTTAATGGAAAATGCCGGGTTGAGAGTGGTGGAAACCATTGCGGATTACTTTGATAACCGGTTGACTGGAAAAAGGGTGACGATAATTGCCGGTAAGGGTAATAATGGCGGTGACGGGCTGGTTGTTGCCCGCCACCTGTATAACAAGCAAGCGCGGGTAAAAATTTTTCTAACTGCCGGCCCCGGGGAACTGTCCGGGGATGCGGCGGTGAATATGGGTATTATCGAAAAACTGGACATTCCTGTTTATCAACTGCAGGAAGAAGATGACCTGACAAGGTTAAATGTTTCCCTGCTGTACACGGACATGGTGGTGGATGCCATGTTCGGCACCGGCTTTCACGGGCCGCCCAGGGGCCGGGCCGGGCAGATAATTCAGACTGTCAATGACTCCCGGGTGCCGGTACTGGCTGTGGACATTCCGTCCGGATTGGAGGCGGATACGGGGAAAATAAAGGGACCGTGTATTAGAGCGGATATTACGGTGACATTTGCGCTCCCCAAGCTTGGCCTGTTGGTGGAGCCGGGCGCCGGTGTAACAGGAAAACTGGTGATTGGGGATATTTCCATTCCGCGGAGCCTGGTGGATAGTGCCGGTTTAAAAATGGAAACGGCTGATCTCGATTGGTGCGCGCAGCAGGTACCCAGGAGACAGGCAACCGGGCATAAAGGTACTTACGGGCATGTCCTGGTTATCGGTGGCAGCAGCGGTATGGTCGGCGCTCCCGTAATGGCGGCCAAAGCCGCCCTGAAGACCGGTGCTGGACTGGTAACAGTGGCCGTTCCCAAATCCCTGCAAGCGCTGGTGGCTTCTCAGGTAAGCGAAACCTTAACTGCGGGTTTGCCGGAAACCGGGGCGGGAACTTTTTCCGCGGAAGCGGCAGAGCAGTTAATGCCCCTGGTCGCCGGGGCTTCCGCTGTGGTGATAGGCCCGGGAATGTCCCGGCATGATGAGGTGGAAGTGCTGTTAAAGGCCGTACTGCCCAAACTGCACAAGCCAACGGTAGTTGATGCTGATGCCTTAAACATCATTGCCCGGGTAGAACAAGCTGAATTACAACTACCGGGCAGTGCCGTCTTGACGCCCCACCCCGGTGAAATGGCCCGGTTACTGGGGTGCAGCACGGGCCAGGTACAAAGCGACAGGCTGGCAGCGGTGACCGCTGCCGCGAAAAAATACCGGGCTACGGTGCTCTTGAAGGGAGCCCGTTCCCTGGTCGCCACACCTGATGAATATTTATACGTCAATACCACCGGGAACCCCGGCATGGCTACCGGTGGCAGCGGTGACGTGTTGGCGGGAATGCTGGGCGCACTGCTGGCCCAAGGTTTAATGACGGGCAAGGCAGGCGCTGTAGCGGCATTTCTCCATGGTTTGGCCGGTGATGAAGCAGCCGCCGTTAAGGGACAAATGGGACTGGTGGCCGGTGATTTGATTGAACAGATTCCCCATGTGCTGCATACATTGGGACGATAATGCAGCTAATAGTGGTTAAGAAAAAATATATTAGCCGGTGTTTCCCGGGCGCGGCCCGGAAATTACCCTCCGGGTTGCGGAGAACGAAGCCAAGCACCGGCGGTCTATATTTTCCCATGAATAAGGTGATAAGATGCTGCGTCCTGTCTGGGCAGAAATAGATTTGGGGGCAATTGCAAACAATATCCGGGAAATCCGGCGTGTTACCCGGCCGCAAGCCAAAGTCATGGCGGTGGTCAAGGCAAATGCCTATGGTCACGGCGCCCGGGAGGTTAGCAATGTTGCTTTGAAAAACGGCGCGGACTGGCTGGGTGTGGCCCTGCTGCAGGAGGCGGTGCAGCTCAGGGATGCCGGTTTTTCCGTACCTATCTTAATTTTAGGCTATACTTCTCTGGACCAGTTGAAGTCGGTGGTTGACTATGAGTTGCGCCAGACTATTTATTCCCTTGAACAGGCCAAAGCCCTGTCTGCTGCTGCGGTAAAGGCGGGGAAAGAAGCTCTGGCGCACGTGAAGATAGACACGGGAATGGGGAGAATCGGTCTGCTTCCGGAACAGGCAACCGTTCAGAGGATATTGGAGATGGTACGCCTGCCGGGTTTGGAACTGGAAGGGATATATACCCATTTTGCGGTGGCGGATGCAGCGGACAAAGCTTATACCCAAAACCAATTTCAGCGTTTTCTCCGGGTTTTGGAGCAACTGAAAAACAAGGGGTTGGAATTTCCTGTTCGTCATGCGGCAAACAGTGCGGCGGTGATTGACCTCCCGGAGACTCACCTGGACATTGTCCGGCCGGGACTGATTATTTACGGTATGTACCCGTCCCGGGAAGTAAAGAGAGAAAAAATAAAGTTGCAACAGGCCATGTCATTAAAGGCGGAAATATCCCATGTAAAGAAGGTGGGACCCGGCACTGCCATCAGCTACGGGTGCACTTATGTTACCAAAAATGACGCGGTGATTGCGTCTTTACCTTTAGGTTATGCTGACGGCTATACCCGGTTTTTATCAAATAAAGCGGAGGTGTTGATCAAGGGGCAAAGGGTACCGCTGGTGGGGAGAGTTTGTATGGACCAGTGCATGGTGGATGTGACCGGTTTAAAGCCGGAAGTGTCCATGGGGGATGAAGCGGTGCTGCTGGGTGGTCAACAGGAGCAATTTATTTCCGTGGATGAACTGGCCGAAAAAATTGGTACCATTAATTATGAAGTCGTTTGCATGGTCAGCTGCAGGGTGCCGCGGGTATACCGGCGAAATGCCAGCAATTGCTAGCAGTTATAGCCAAATTTGTTGGGATTATGTTTGCATTGGTATTGGGGAATAGATATAATATAGTATAGATTCTTGTGTTTCTTTTTCATTATTTTGTTTTACTGGAGGTGCCGTTGTGCCAGGTGTAAAAAGGATTATGATTAGTCTTCCGGAAAGTTTGTTGGAAGAAGTTGACGGTCTTGCGTCCCTGGAAAAACGCAATAGGAGTGAATTTATTCGCGAAGCGATGAAATTGTATATCTCTGAAAGAAAAAGAAAAACTTTAAGAGAACAGATGCAAAAGGGCTATCAGGAGATGGCAGAAATCAATCTTTCCCTGGCCATGGAAAATTACGAGGTGGAAACGGAAGTTCAAAAATTTTACGATAATAAATTGGCGGAGTGTAAGTAAGTATGCATGTTAAACGTGGGGATATTTTCTACGCGGAATTAAATCCTGTAGTAGGCTCGGAACAGGGGGGGACGCGGCCTGTGCTGGTAATTCAAAATGATATCGGGAACCAGTATAGCCCCACTACAATAGTGGTTGCCATTACTTCACAGATTTCCAAGGGAAAACTGCCCATCCACGTTGAAATGCCGGCACAAAAAAGCGGTTTGGAGAGAGCATCGGTTATCCTGGCGGAGCAAATCAGGACAATTGACAAAAGCCGTCTCCGTCAAAAGGTGGCAGTGCTGGATGAGGAATATATGGAGAAGGTTAACAAGGCTTTGGAGATAAGCTTGGGATTGGTAAAAGTCTGAAGAAAGTACCTGGTCAGGTGCTTTTTTTAATGCTTTTTTGTCCCCCGGTGAATATATTTGATTTATGGGGGGATAGATAGTGCAACCTTTAGTGGGTATTACCTGCAGTGAAGACAGCGAACGTCAGCGGTATTTTTTAGGCTTTCGGTATGCCCGGGCAGTAGAAACTTCAGGCGGGATTCCGCTGCTCTTACCGGCGTCGGAAAAGAGCGTAACAATTTTTGCCCGGCTGCTGGACGGTTTGTTGCTTTCCGGTGGGGTGGATGTGGACCCCGTCTTTTTTGATGAAGAACCGGTTCCGGGTATGGGAGAGATGACTCCACAGCGGGATGCTTTCGAAATTTTACTTACCAGGGAATTTTTGGCGATGGATAAACCCATTTTGGCTGTCTGCCGGGGCATACAGGTTTTAAATATTGCTGCGGGCGGAGATATCTACCAGGACATTTACAGCCAGTATAACGGTGCCTTAAAACACCAGCAGCATGCCCTGCGGGAGTTCCCCAGCCATGGGGTGGTAATAGGCCCGGATACCAAACTGCGGAAAATTGCTAATGCCGATAAGATACGAGTAAACAGCTTTCATCACCAGGCAGTGCGAAAAATTGCCCCGGGTTTTATCACCGGTGCCCGGTCCAACGACGGTATTGTGGAAGCCATAGAATCCCAAAACCATAAATTTGTGCTGGGAATACAGTGGCATCCCGAATGCACCTGGGAAAGGGACGCTTATTCTCGCAAGTTGTTTGCGGCTTTTGTTGAGGCTTGCTAGGTGCCTGGCACCTTGAGTTATTTTAGAAAGGGTGATCTTGATGTCCAAAGTGGCAGTGGTTAGATGTGCGGATTACCGGCAGGAAGAAGTGGACAAGCAGGTTGCACAATGTTTAAAACTGATTGGTGGTTTAAAAAAGTTTGTCAAGAAAGGGGACAAAGTGCTGCTGAAAGTAAACCTGTTAAGTCCTGAACCGCCGGAAAAAGCGATTACCACCCATCCTGCAGTGGTTGCTGCTTTGATTAAAGAAATCCAGGCGCTGGGTGCCAACCCCGTGGTCGGGGACAGTTCCGGCGGGTTGATGGTGGGGCGGTCCCGTACCCACCGCAGTCTGGTAAAATCCGGGATAAAGGCAGTTGCGGAGAAACTGGGTGCGGAGGTGGTAAACTTTGATACTGCCGGTACCGTTTCCCTGGACAACCCCCGGGGAGCGAAACCGCTAAAGATACATATAGCCAAACCGTTGTTGGAGGCAAACGTGGTAATAACCGTACCCAAACTGAAGACTCACAGCGCCGCCCTGTTTACCGGTGCTATTAAGAATATGTACGGGGCGGTTCCCGGTGCCACCAAAAGTGAATATCATCGCCTGGCACCACGTCCCAGGGATTTTACTAAAATTTTATTGGATATTTTTCAACTGACCAAGCCGCATCTGGCGGTAATGGACGGGATACTGGCTATGGAAGGCAACGGTCCGGCTGCGGGCGTTCCCAGGAAACTTGGCCTGATACTGGCTGGTGAGGACAGCGTGGCTTTGGATGCAGTGGCTGCTTATATCATCGGTTTTAACCCGGCCAACGTGTCTACAATTTCCCAGGCATTTGCCAGGGGGTTGGGGCAGGGTGACCTGAATGCCATAGAAGTGGTGGGTGAAAATTTATCCAATTTACGGCTGAACGACTTTAGGTTGCCGTCGAATATCATCTTGGAATGGGTACCGCCTTTCCTGGGAAGTTACTTGCTGGGGCTGTTGCGTGCACGCCCCAGGGCCCAAAAAGAGAAATGCACCGGTTGCAGAATCTGCGTGGAAAACTGCCCGGCAGGGGCAATTGATTTTCAGGGTATACCCCGGGTAAATTACCGGCAGTGTATTGATTGCCTCTGCTGTCATGAGTTGTGTCCTGAGCAGGCTTTTGAACTGATACAGGAAAACCCGCTTGCCCGGTGGATTATAAAAGCAATGAGAAAAAGTGACTCGGAAAATTAACAAAAATGAGAGGCATCCTGAGTTACCTGTAATCCTAATGACTGCCTATATTTCTCAGGACAAGCTTGAACAGGCCCAACAGATAGGAGTGGCTGATATTTGGTTTAAACCTTTTGATATTGAGGTCGTACGAAAGAAACTGCGAGCATTTAGAGAAACCCGGAAACAGTCCCTTGTTTAACCCCTTTTGGGGTTTTTTTCTGCGTTTTCCCGGTGTTGCAGGATTTTCTTGTTTAATAAAGAAAAATTTACTTAACCGGAGGTGATTTTATTGAACTTTACTTCTTTGGCGGAACTGGAGCGGTATTGCCTTCAGTGCACCAAATGTGACCTGCGTAATAATGCCCGCCAGGTGGTATTCGGTGAGGGCAATCCCAGTGCTGATCTGATGCTGATTGGTGAGGCGCCGGGTGTACAAGAAGACAGGCTGGGACGTCCTTTTGTGGGTCCTGCAGGGCAGCTGTTGGATAGAATCCTGGCAGCGATTGATTTGAAACGTGAAGACGTTTACATAGCCAATATTGGCAAGTGCAGGCCGCCGGGAAACCGTATCCCCAATCCTGCCGAGGTTGCTGCCTGCCGTCCTTTCGTGGAAAAGCAAATAGAATTGATAAAACCTAAAATCATTGTGTTGCTGGGGGCGCTGGCCACAAAGACCCTGGCGAATCCTGATGCTCGCATCACCCGCATGCGCGGCACGTGGATTAAAAAAGAGGATTACTGGATAATGCCCACATTTCACCCGGCGGCGCTGTTACGGGACAAAGCAAAGAAACGTCCGGTGTGGGAGGACTTTAAACAAATAAGAGACCTGCTAAAGACCTTTTCCCAGAATGGGTAGGTCAGTTTCCTGCTTTTGGACTGCGATGTTATTAATCAGGTTATAATATTACAAACCCCCGAGTTTGTATTTGCTAATGAATTGCAATTTTACGGAGGGCTGGTTATGCAGCTTTTTCTTTCACGGGAAGAGGAAACAATAGATTTTGGAAAGAGATTGGGGAAGTTGCTGTCGCCGGGGACAGTTGTTACTTTAAGCGGTGATTTAGGTGCGGGAAAGACAACTTTGGTAAAAGGGATTGCCAAGTCATTGGGGGTTGGAGAACCGGTAACCAGCCCCACTTTTTCTTTACTAAATATCTACGACGGTCAGTTTCAGTTGGCGCATATCGATGCTTACCGCCTGAACGATTCCCGGGAAGGCTATGAGGCGGGTTTGGGGGAATACCTGCCCGGTGGTGGGATCACAATGGTGGAGTGGCCGGAAAATATTGCTGACTTGCTGCCGGAGCAATTGCTGGAAGTCCGGATTAACCATACCCACTCGGGTACGGGCCGGGAGGTAGATATAATTGCTCACGGTGCGGCGTATACTAAATTGCTAAAGGAATTGGAGGAGAACAGGTTGTGATTTTAGCCCTGGAAACTGCTACCACCGTTGCCAGTGCTGCTGTGATTGATGAAGGCAAACTTGTGGGCGAATTTTTTCTCAATACCGCCCAGAATCATTCCCAGTCATTGATGCCGTTGGTGGATAGCCTGCTGAAGTTTATTTCCACGGATATAAAGGAAATTGACGCTTTTGCCGTGTCTATTGGCCCCGGCTCTTTCACCGGGCTGCGCATAGGCTTGGCAACTGTTAAAGGAATGAGTCTTGCTTTGAATAAGCCTATTTTGGGGATCCCCACTTTGGACGGACTGGCAATGAACGTGCTGGGTGTGGAGGGGTTAATCTGCCCGGTACTGGACGCCCGCAAAAATGAGGTTTATACTGCCGTCTATACTACGGAGGCAAAAGGACTCAGGCGCCTGACCGAATATATGTCGGCAAACCCGGAACAGCTGGTGGAAAAACTGGCGACATATGACCGCCGGGTCACCGTGTTGGGGGACGCTGTTGACACTTACCGGCGGCATTTCAGCAGGTCCTTTATTGACTTTGCAGTCCAGGCTAATCGCTGGCCCCGGGCGGCCCAGGTGGCTATTCTTGCCTGGCAACGTTTCCAACGCGGTGAGGCGGACAATTTGTATACTCTTTCTCCTTTATACATTCGCCGCCCGGAAGCTGAAGTGCGTTGGCAGGCCAAACACGGTTCCTCCGGGGAGGGTTAATATGACCGAGCCTACTTTTGCACCCATGGAGCCAAAACACCTGCCCCAGGTTTTGGAGATTGAAAAACAGTCCTTTCCAACCCCCTGGTCAAAAAAGGCATTCCTGGGTGAATTGCGGCATAACCGCTTTGCCCATTATTATGTTTGCCTGTTGGGGGACCGGATAGTGGGTTATGCCGGCATGTGGGTGATACTGGATGAGGCACATATTACCAACATTGCCATTCACCCCAAGTTTCGCGGTAAGAATTATGGCAAGCGATTGCTGTTGTTTTTAATGCAGCAGACATTGTTTTATGGAGCAGAGAAAATTACTTTGGAAGTACGCCCTTCCAACATACCCGCCCAGAGGCTTTATGAAAGCCTGGGTTTTACAGAAGCCGGGATAAGAAAAAGGTATTATACGGACAATAATGAAGATGCCATTATTATGTGGAAAAACTTGCTCCGGGATCTGGAAGGTGAGGTGAAGTAATGACGGACAAGTTGATATTGGGAATTGAAACCAGCTGTGATGAAACATCCGTGGCGCTGGTAGCCAACGGCAGGGATATTCGTGCCAATGTTATCTCATCCCAGATAGATACACACAGGCGATACGGTGGCGTAGTTCCGGAGATTGCCTCCCGCAAGCATGTCGAAAACATTGCGGTGGTGATAGAACAGGCGTTAACCGAAGCAGGGACCACCTGGCAGGACATCAGTGCCATTGCTGTTACCCACGGTCCGGGACTGGTGGGAGCGCTGCTGGTGGGCGTGTCCACTGCCAAAGCCATCGCCTACAGCTTGGATAAAACGTTGCTGGGGATACATCATTTGCTGGGACATATTTACGCAGTCTTTTTGGAGCACACCAATGTACGCCTGCCTTTGTTATGTCTGGTGGTTTCCGGTGGCCATACCAGCCTGCTGGTGCTGGAGAGTTACGGTAAAATGCATCTTTTGGGACGGACCCGGGACGATGCCGCGGGAGAGGCTTTTGACAAGGTGGCCCGGGCCCTGGGTCTGTCCTACCCCGGGGGGCCGGAAATAGAAAAAGCGGCTGTGGACGGTAATGCCGGGGCCATTGAATTTCCCAGGGCATGGTTGGAAGCAGGCAGTCTGGATTTCAGCTTCAGCGGCTTGAAGTCCTCGGTGCTCAATTTTCTCAATCATGCCAGGCAAAAAAGTAAACCGGTAAACAAAGCCGACGTGGCGGCATCCTTCCAACAATCTGTAATTGATGTGCTGGTGGAAAAGGCTTTTATAGCAGTAAAGAATACCGGCATTAAACAACTGGCAGTGGTCGGCGGTGTGGCCGCTAACGACGCTTTAAAAAAGGCTTTAAAACAGCGGGCGAAAGAAACGGATACTGAACTTTTCATTCCTTCGCCGGTATTTTGCACTGACAACGGCGCCATGATTGCTTGTGCCGGTTATTATGCCCTGCAAGCCGGGCATACCGCGGGCCTTGATCTAAATGCGGTGCCTAATTTGCCTTTGCAATTTATCTGACCTGATAACCTGATCCAATGTCAGCAGTATTGCAACTCTAAACTGTAGCTGCCTTTTCAGCACAGGTGATGTGGTAGAAGTACGCCCCAAAATTGCACTGCCAGCTTCGCACTGCGCACTTCGACTGTGCTTGTGCACTTGTGAAAAGGAACACCTGTTTTTGTGGACTAAATACCTGTGGATAATGTGGATAAGTCTGTTAATAACTTATGAAATCAAGGTTTTTTTCTGTGGAAAATGGTTTGAGCAGGATTTTTAACATGGAAATGTGGAAAATGTGGAAAAAGTGCTTGAGCTCTTCTGCTGTAAAGGTTTAAAATGTGGAAAAGGGTGTGAATTAATCATTTACGGGAATGGAGGAAGGAGATTGTCCCAAAAAACAAAGATTATCTTGATTTTGGTTGTGGTATTAATTGCCGGCTACATTATTTTCCGGCCTGTTTTTGACCAGCAGCAAATTCCCTTGCATAAGCGAATTTCCGATTACCAGGGGGTTTTTGAAGCCGCTCGGGAGGAAGGCAAACCCATATTTTTAGAGTTTTATAGTGAGACCTGACCGACCTGCAGGAAGCTTGAGCCCGTGATTATGGCTCTCTACAAGAAGTATAACAAGCAAGTGCAATTTATTGTGGTGGATACCCAGGCATCCCAAAGCATGCAGTTGGCGCAGATGTTTCAAGTGAGGAATATTCCGGCTATCTTTTTTATCGATGCGGAAGGTCAGCTGCAAGGGAAAATAATCGGTGATACCACGTATGACATTCTGGAAGCCAATATTAAAAAAATAATTGACTAGGCGGTCAAGATGGCAGGGGGGGGGGACCTTTAACCCATTCTCAATGGCGCGGCCTGCTGGCGAATATTTTTTTGCTACAAGGGAAAGATTATCACAGTTTGGCCAGTGCAAAAATGTTCTTTCCGGCAGGAGTTCGCTTTTCAATGTCAAATTATTTTAAAATGTATTTTTTTTACTTTTTAAGGATGTGTCAACATTGAAGGAACAGTTACGGAAAGAAATAATTGCGGCGAGACTGGAGTTTACTCCCCGACAGGTGGCTGAAAAAAGCGAAAAGATTATCCAAAAGTTGATTTCTTTACCCGTCTACCAACAGGCGGGTACTGTCATGACTTACGTGGCCTTTAATCAGGAAGTGGAAACCAGAGGGCTGATTTTGTACAGCCTGGCCCGGAAAAAACGGGTGCTGGTACCGGTAACGGTGACTAAGGAAAAAAAATTAATACCATCGGAAGTATTTGATTTTCCCGGTGACCTGGAGCCGGGGACCTGGGGTATTTTAGAACCCAAACCCGATTGTTTCAGGCCCAGAGACCCCCGGGAAATTGACCTGGTGGTGGTGCCGGGGGTTGCCTTTGACAGGCACGGTAACCGCTTGGGTTACGGTGGCGGTTTTTATGACCGTTTTTTAACCAAGCTGCCTGAAAGCTGCAGCTTTGTGGCCATTGCCTACCAACTGCAGCTACGGGATAATGTTTTCCACCAGGAGCATGATCAACCTGTCCACTGGGTTATCACCGAAGAACGGGTAATCAAAGCTAAAAACTAAATTAAGGAAGGGGGAAAATTAGGTGGCTTGTCAGTATTGTAATGGGGAAAAGAAGCAGTCCGGCAAGGATAAGGAGCTTGAGGCGGTATTTGAGAAATACCGTGGTCAAAAAGGCGCGCTTATCCCGGTACTGCAAGCAGCACAGGATGTTTACGGTTACCTTCCCAGAGAGGCAATGGAAAAAGTCTCCCGGGCATTAAAGATTCCTTTCAGTAAGGTGTTTGGGGTGGCCACTTTCTACGCCCAGTTTCACTTTAAGCCCAGGGGAGAGAATATCGTTCGCGTTTGTCTGGGTACGGCCTGTCATGTCCGTGGCGGGGCAAAAATATTTGCGAAGCTCAAGGAAGAGCTGCAGGTTGATGACGGCGGTACTACTGAAGACTTGAAGTTCACTCTGGAATCTGTTGCCTGTATAGGCGCCTGCGGACTGGCCCCGGTAATGATGGTTAATGACGATACTCATGGGAGATTGACTCCCGACCTTATTCCGGAAATATTGGCAGCGTACAAGTAAAAGGAGGTGTAGAGATGGGAAGCAAAAGCATGGCCGAAAAAAGAGAGGAGATTAAACAGAGAATATTCCGCCGCCTGGAAAAGCCAAAGGTAGTGGTGGGCCTTGGCACTTGCGGGATTGCAGCCGGGGCACAAAAGGTGATGGATGCAATCAATAAATGGGTTGCGGAAAGTGATGCCGGTATAGATGTTTCCTATACCAGTTGTGTCGGCCTGTGTCATGAGGAAGTTATTGTAGAAGTCACTTTACCCGGCCGGCCTAAAATAATTTACGGTAACATAACCCCGGACAAAGTAGTGGAAATCCTGGAAAAACACGTGCAGCGGGGAGAAATAGTCAAGGAATGGGTAGTTGCCCAGGAAGAAAATGAAAATGCCGTAGATGAATCATTGCCGCTGCTGCACGAAAAGGAGTTTTACAGTAAGCAGCAAAAGGACGTATTAAAAAACACTGGTCGGATTAACCCGGACAGTATAGATGAGTATATTGCCAACGGTGGTTATGAAAGTCTGGAAAAGGTTCTAACGGAATATGACAGGTACCAGGTTATCCAGGAGGTTAAGACTTCAGGCCTGCGGGGCCGCGGCGGCGGCGGTTTTCCTACGGGGATGAAATGGGAGTTTACCTACAAAGCCCGGGGAGATAAAAAGTATGTGGTCTGCAATGCTGATGAAGGTGACCCCGGTGCTTTTATGGACCGGAGCGTACTGGAAGGTGACCCCCATGCGGTAATTGAAGGCATGCTCATTGCCGGTTATGCCATAGGGGCCGATGAAGGGTATATATATGTCCGCGCGGAATACCCGCTGGCTATCAAGCGTCTGAAAAATGCTATCCAGCAAGCGCATGAGTACGGCTTCCTGGGAGAAAAGATTTTGGGGACCGATTTCAATTTTGAACTGAAAATCAAGGCCGGTGCCGGGGCATTTGTCTGCGGTGAAGAGACTGCCTTGCTTGCCTCCATTGAAGGTGAGCGGGGTATGCCCCGGGTACGCCCCCCCTTCCCGGCAAACAAGGGACTTTGGGGAAAACCCACTAATATCAATAACGTGGAAACTTTTGCGAACATCCCTGTAATTTTCCGAAAAGGTGCGGAAAATTATGCCAGTGTAGGTACTGAGAAAAGTAAGGGCACCAAGGTCTTTGCCGTAACCGGAAAAGTGAAGCGGACCGGATTGGTGGAAGTGCCTATGGGCATTACCATGCGGGAAATTATCTTTGACCTTTGCGGCGGCATTCAAAATGACAAGAAATTCAAGGCGGTTCAGATTGGCGGGCCGTCCGGCGGCTGCCTGCCTACGGAGAAACTGGATCTACCCATTGATTACGACTCCTTGATCAGTGCCGGCGCGATGATGGGGTCCGGCGGTTTGGTAGTGATGGATGAGGGCACCTGCATGGTGGACGTGGCCCGGTTCTTCCTCACCTTTACCCAGCGGGAGTCCTGCGGCAAGTGTACTCCCTGCCGGGAAGGTACCAAGCGCATGCTGGAAATCCTGACACGGATTACCCGGGGAGAAGGCAGGGACGGGGATATCGAGACCCTGGAAAGACTGGCCAGGTCAGTGAAGAATACCGCATTATGCGGCTTAGGCCAGACGGCGCCCAACCCTATCTTGAGTACCCTGCGCTACTTCCGCAATGAATATGAAGCACACATTGAAAAGAAATGGTGTCCCGCCGGTGTCTGCAGCGCCCTGGCAGTGTATAAAGTGGACCCGGAAAAATGTAACGGTTGTACCCGCTGTGCAAAAGTATGTCCGGTAGGTGCGGTTAAAGGCGAAGCTAAAGCTGTACATGAGATTGACCCGGAAATCTGCACCAAGTGTGGCACTTGTATGGAGAAATGCCGGTTTGATGCAATATACAAAGGTTAAGAAAGGAGTGAAACATGGTGCCAAAAGTTACTTTGACTATTGACGGGCAAAAGGTTACGGTGCCGGCAGGGACAACGGTTCTGCAAGCGGCGCGTAAGGCGGGCATTGAGATTCCCACCTTGTGTTATGACCCGGAATTGACCAGTCCGGGAGCCTGCCGTTTATGTGTGGTGAAAATTGAAGGCATGCGCTATTTGCCTGCGTCCTGTGTTACCACAGCCGGCAACGGGATGGTGGTAAGGACGAACAGTCCCGACGTGATTGAGGCCCGTAAGACTGTTATAGAATTGCTGCTGGCCAACCATCCGGAAGACTGCCTCACCTGCGAGCGTACCGGGCAGTGCCGCCTGCAGGAATACGCCTATCATTACGGCGTGCGCGGCGATGTCTTCCGGGGAGAAAGAAAAGAGTACGCAATAGATGACAGCAACCCGTTTATTGTCCGGGATTTAAACAAGTGTATCAAGTGCGGCAAGTGCGTGAGAGTCTGCGAGGAAGTGCAGGGCAGGAGCATTTATTCCTTTGCCTACCGCGGCTTTGACACCATTCCCGCACCGGCCATGGATACACCATTGGCAGAGTCCGAATGTGTTTTCTGTGGCAGCTGCGTTTCCGTCTGCCCCACCGGCGCCTTGACGGAAAAGATGATGCATGGCGTGGGGCGTGCGTGGGAACTGAAAAAAGTTAAGACCACCTGCCCCTACTGTGGTGTGGGCTGTAACTTTGACCTGAATGTAAAAGACGGTAAAGTGGTGGGTGTCACTGCCAATGCCGAGTCCGATGTCAACGGCAGGGCGCTGTGCGTAAAGGGAAGGTTTGGCTACAACTTTATCCACCACCCCGACCGGCTTACCACTCCGTTAATCAAGGAAGACGGACAGTTCAGGGAAGCAAGTTGGGAAGAAGCTGTCAGTCTGGTGGCGGAAAAATTTTCCGCCATCAAGAAGGAAAGCGGTGGCGATGCCCTGGCAGTATTCAGTTCGGCACGCTGCACCAATGAGGAAAACTACCTGATCAACAAATTTACAAGGGCGGTGTTGGGCACAAACAATATTGACCACTGTGCCCGTCTCTGACACTCCGCTACCGTCGCCGGTCTGGCGGCAGCATTTGGCAGCGGGGCGATGACCAACTCCATCCATGAAATAGCGGGAGCAGACTTTATCCTGGCCATCGGTACCAATACCACCGAGACTCACCCCGTACTCAGCCTGCAGATACGCAAGGCTGTCAAAGAAGGGGCCAGGCTGGTGCTGGTGGATCCCAGGCGGATTGAGCTGGCCGATATTGCCGATATTCATGTCCAGCACAGGGCCGGTTCCGACCTGGCGCTGTTGAACGCCCTGGCGCACATAATTATTGAAGAGGGCCTGTGGAACAAGGGGTTTGTCGAGGAAAGAACGGAAGACTTTGATGCCTTGAAAGAGGCAGTGAAGGACTGCACACCGGAATGGGCTGAAAAAATCACCGGCGTCCCGGCGGATACCATCCGGGAAGTGGCCCGGTCCTATGCAAGGGCCGAGAAAGGTACCATTCTCTACACCATGGGTATCACCCAGCATATCTGTGGTACCGACAACGTTCTGGCCATTGCTAACCTGGCGATGCTCACAGGCCATATCGGCAGGGAAAACACCGGTGTGAATCCGCTGAGAGGGCAAAACAACGTTCAGGGCGCCTGTGATATGGGTGCGCTGCCCAACGTCTACCCGGGTTACCAGAAAGTGAACGATCCGAAAACACAGGAGAAATTTGAAAAGGCCTGGGGCGTGAAACTCTCTCCCGACGTGGGCCTGACCGTCGGCGAAATGATGGACGCGGCCTTGGACGGCAGGCTCAAAGGGATGTTTGTTATCGGTGAAAACCCGGCAATCAGCGACCCGAACAGCAACGACGTCGTGGAAGGGTTGAAAAAGCTGGACTTTTTGCTGGTACAGGATATATTTCTGACGGAAACCGCAGAATTGGCCGACGTTGTCCTGCCCGCATCCAGTTTTGCGGAAAAGGACGGCACTTTCACCAATACCGAGCGCCGGGTACAGAGGGTGCGCAAGGCCATTGACCCGGTGGGCAACAGCAAGCCCGACTGGGAAATCATCATGATGCTGTCTAACGCCATGGGTTATCAAATGAATTACAAGAACCCGGCGGAAATTATGGCGGAAATAACTGAACTGACACCCCAGTACGGCGGTATCACCTACCGCAGGCTGCAGCGAAAAGGACTGCAGTGGCCCTGCCCGGACACCAAACACCCGGGTACCAAGTTTCTGCATGAGGGTAAATTTGCTCGGGGCAAGGGCAAGTTCCATGCCGTCGCCTACGTTGATCCGGCAGAATTGCCTGATGACGAGTACCCCATGATGATGAGCACGGGACGGCGCCTGTTCCACTACCATACCGGTACCATGTCCCGCCGGGTCAGCGCCCTTTCGGAAATCTATCCCGAGGAGTACCTGGAAGTTAACCCTCAAGACGCGGAACAACTGGGAGTGAAAACCGGTGAGAAAGTGCGGGTAGCTTCCCGCCGCGGTGAAATCGAAATACCGGTGCGCGTCACCGAGCGGGTACAGCCCGGCTTGGTCTTTGCCTCCTTCCACTTCCGGGAAACAGCGGTGAACAAGCTGACCAACGATGCCCGGGACCCCAAGGCCAAGATACCCGAGTACAAGGTCTGTGCGGTGAAGGTGGAAAAAATAAGCTAAGAAGAAAAGTAAACAAAGATGAGCATCCAGGGTAAGGATTAGATTCCTGCCCTGGTTTTTTATACGGCTATTAAGGAACCTAACCCAATCTAACTTATTAAAAAATTTGGCAAGTATTCAGTACTTATACTAAAGGGAGGTGTTTAGAATGAGAAGGTTCATAATTCCTGTTTTGTTGCTGGGTTTACTTTTTCTTACTATAATTATTAATCCTTTTAACCTGAAATCTTCATCTCATGCCACTATAGAAGCAGTTTCATTAAATCGATTAGCCAGTAATGCTCCTGCGATTGCTATTGCTACTGTGAAAGAAATTTCAGATCCATATGCTATTCCACCTATTAAAGAAGTAAGAGATGTCTACCTTGAGGTAGAAAATTTTATAGTAAATGATTTGAATTTACCAAGTCAAATATCTGTAATTGCACCGGAAAACTGGGTGAAGTTTCTGGAGAATGAAAGAGTAATTGTTTTCATTGAAAAAAGGCAATTTGGCATCGAAAAACTCCCGAAACTAACCACTATGGGATACTCACAAGGGAAATTTAAAATCAAAGGAAATATTGCAACGAACGGGCGAGATTCTTTAAATATCAACGAACTTGTCAACTATGTCAAACAACAGCGATTGCCAAAATAATTTGTTTTTGCTGGTTCCTAACCAGGAGACCGGATTGTCTTAAAACATTTTTCCTGGTATAATTTAGAAAAAAACATATCCGAGGTGTTTCGGGTTGAAACATGGTTTAGACTCTCGACCTTTCTCAAGAACAAAGACAATACGCAGCTACGTTACCCCAAAGGCCTACCAAATGAGATTGGTTAACGCTAAGTTCTGGTTATAAGGCGCATTCCATAACAGGGATGGGTAATGGCAATGGAGAAATTTATATGTTTAGCCCAACTGTTTTATTTGATCCATTCTGGTACTATTCTGGAGCTTAATTAATAATAATATAAAGAGGGGGCACGAGCTATGAAAAAATATAAAATATTTATTGTGACGCTTATAGTTTTTTCGTTATTTACAATATCAATGGTAGCCTTAGCATCGTCATCGCCTGGACATGTTATTCCCCAAAAAGAACCAAGTGATAAAGCAAAACAATTAGAGAAAAACTTAGGTAAACCAGTAGAACTAGATATCCCTATAATTATCGAAACTAAAGACGGACGAACCTTTAGAACCACAACTAAAAACTTTATGAAAGATAAAGCTAGAATAGAAAAAGAATTAGGCGTAAAGCTATAAGAAGCAACCTTATAACTTTCCATTTCTGGGAGACGAACATCAAAGGCCAGGCAAGCCAATAAGCCATGTAACAGTGCCACATATGGGTGTTGACATGGATACAGGGATCTTGGGTACTTACGAGAATGAATGGGTCCGTGGCGTAAAGACACATGCAAATACACATGCTCCTTATAATTTGCCACATAATTACAATGTGAATCAAATTGATCTGACTACGGTAATTCTATTAATAATAAGCCTGTGGGGATAATATGGAGTAGAATTAGCGATCATCCACGTTATTAGTGGCATTGGCAGAGGATACTGTTGGAATCCACTTTATGGCCAGCGTGACATGAAGATAAACAATAGTTGGGGTGAAACCGATTGAGTGAATTTTAACGAATACGTTGATGATACGCTTGCGGTTTATGTAAATCCTTAAGGATGGATTAGGGTTTAAATTTCGAGTTTAAGGCAGTCCCGGGCGGGACTGCCTTAAATTACATTACCTTGAATATTTACTTACCTTGCCTCTTGTCTTTTCAGCAAAAGGGGAAGATTTCTTGCTCATGGCCTAAAGTCATTATTTTTATCATAACGCAGGAAAAAAGTAGGCATTTAACGAAAAAGAAAATATCCACAAAAAAGGTTGGGAGGCATGAAAAATGAAAGATATTATGGAAACCGTAGCGGGCCTGATGGCCTTATCGGCGCGCACCGCGCCCAAGGCTGCCGGCAAGGACTTTATTGAGATCAAGGTAGTCAAGGGAGAGGATATTGAAAAGCTGGCGGTAGATATGGAACAGTATGGGCAGGAAAGCGGCAAGGGAAACTTTGACCGTGACGGCGCCAACGTGAGAAATTCGGATGCTGTGCTGCTCATTGGCCTGAATGACGCCAAAGTAACCGGGCTTAACTGCGGCGCCTGCGGGGTGGAAAAGTGCAGCGAATTGAACCCGGGGTCACTTGCGGGTCCTGAATTTGACGGCCCCTGGTGTGCCTGGCGGTTGATTGATTTGGGAATTGCTCTCGGTTCCGCGGTGAAAACTGCCAGCATACACAACGCCGACAACAGGGTCATGTACCGCATCGGTGTTTCCGCCAAGCGCCTGGGTATGATTGCCGGCCAGGTAGTGGTGGGCGTACCCATTTCCGCCAGCGGTAAGAGTATTTACTTTGACAGGGGATAGCTGGGCGCAGAGAGCAAATGCTTGAGGATGTCCGGCAATTGGAAAAACAAACAATTAAGTATGAATGATAGTGCCCCGGAGGGTAGATGCCGGGGCTATTCCATTTCCAAAACGTCTATAATTTTACCCAGGTTATCCCAGGCCAAACATTTTTCATCCGCTTATTTATTAAGATATGCAAATCTCTGGGAATAGTATCGTCAGTGAAAATGATTGGCAAATCCAATCTGAAACTTGCAGGAATAGTGCCTGAGATGTAGAATAGTGTGTAAGAAAGAGTTTAGTATAAAACTAAAGAGAAATGCTCCGAGCTGTTTTGCCTACGGATTTTCTACGGCATTACAGTCGTCCTGCTTGGAAAAGCAGAGAGGGTTTTGGCGGAAACGCCCGAGCCTCCCGCGTTTGGAAAGGAGCCTGAATTAATCCGGCCTTTCCGCCGGTTTTATTAATTTTCTAGTAGAGGAGGCGTAGACTTAATGGATAAAAAAGAGGTTGAAAAAGTAATTTTTGATGCGGCAGAGAATGGCAGGCTTTCCTGCAGTAAGGCCCACGAACTGGCAGAGGAATTTGGCATACCGCTTGAGGAAATCGGCGCTGCGGCTAACAGGTTGGGGATAAAGATTTTTGCCTGCCAGCTGGGGTGTTTCTAATGGTGCGGGAATTGATGTTTGAAGTTATCACCGCCGATGAAGCGAAGGAGGCGATTTTAACCAATTGGCAGTTACCCTCTCAAGTGGAAAGGGCTTCGTTGACGGGGGCCTGGGGTAGGGTACTGGCTGAAGATCTTGTGGCGGCAGAGGATGTGCCCGGCTTTTCCCGTGCCACCATGGATGGCTATGCCGTTAAGGCCGAAGATACTTTTGGGGCCAGCGAATCCCTGCCGGCATACCTGTCCCTGGTTGGAGAAATACCCATGGGTATTGCCCCCGACCGGGATTTGGGGGTTGAGGAAACCATGGCGGTGGCCACGGGCAGCATGCTGCCTGAAGGGGCGGATGCGGTGGTGATGATTGAAAGGACTGCCAGGATAGATGAAAATACCGTTGCTGTCTTTCGACCGGTGGCGCCGGGGGAAAATGTACTGGAAAGAGGGGAGGATGTCCGCTCGGGCCAGGCGGTGCTTAAAAAGGGTACGGCCATCAGGGCACAGGAACTGGGGGTGCTGGCCAGCCTGGGTGTTACTGAAGTAAATGTATTTTCCCTTCCCCGTGTGGGCATTATTTCCACCGGGAATGAACTGGTGGAACCTTCTCGACAACCGGTACCGGGCCAAATCAGGGATAGCAATTCCTATACTCTGTACGGGGCGGTAAAAGAGGCAGGTGGTTTGCCGCGGCTGTATGACCTGGTACCTGACGAGGAACAAAGATTTCGGGAGACGATACTGCGGGCGGTGGCAGAAAATGAGCTGGTCCTTGTTTCCGGCGGTTCATCCGTGGGGACCAGGGACTTGACTCTTAAGACCCTGGATGAACTGGGGAAATTATTGTTTCACGGCATTGCCGTCAAGCCGGGAAAACCCACACTGGCCACGGTAATTGAGAATTCTTCCGGAGGAAAAACCTTGGTAATAGGCCTGCCCGGACACCCGGTTTCTGCTTTTGTCACCTTTAAACGCCTGGTGGAACCGCTCTTAAAAGGACACCTGAAAGAGGAACTGCCCCCGGCGGTGGTGTGGGGGGAGTTGGTGAAAAACATACCTTCCCAGCCCGGCCGGGAGGAGCACGTACGGGTCAGGGTGATTACAAAGGGCAATAAGGTCTTGGTGGAACCGGTTTTCGGCAAATCGGGAATGCTCACTTCCCTTACCGCTGCCCACGGGGTGGTTACCGTCTCCCTGGAAGCCCAGGGTTTGGCTGCCGGCAGCCAGGTGGCGGTAAAGCTGTTTAAGGAGTTGTAGGAAATGACCAGAAGAGTTTATTTGGAAAACAAGGAATATAAAAGTGCGCTGGCAGAATTTATGACAGAATTGAAAGCAATAGGTGCTTTGGTGCCGCTGACGGCGGAAGAGGTGCCGGTAAACGGTGCTTTGGGCCGGGTTACCGCGGAACCGGTTGTGTCTTTAAATTCAGTCCCCCACTATCATGCTTCCGCCATGGACGGCATTGCGGTTCGGGCGGAGGATACATACCGGGCCAGGGAAACAAACCCGGTGATATTAACCCTTGGGGAAAATGCCGAGGAAGTGGATACCGGTGACCCCCTGCCCTTTCAGTATGACGCGGTGATTATGGTGGAAGATGTGCAGTTTCTGGAGGGTAAGAAAGTGGAAATTATTGCCGCGGCGTCACCCTGGCAGCACGTCCGGGCCATCGGTGAGGATATGATTAAAGGTGAGGTGATTATTCCCGTCAATCATACCCTGACGGCGCCGGATTTGGGGGCAGTTATTGCCGGCGGCATTACTGAAGTGAAAGTGCGGCGTCGGCCCAAAGTGGCCTTGATGCCCACGGGGACGGAACTGGTGCCGCCTGGCACCAAACCCAAGCGGGGCGAAATTGTGGAGTTTAACAGCAGCGTGTTGGGGGGACTGTTTACCCAGTGGGGAGCGGATGTCAGCACCTTTCCCATTACCGGGGATGAATACACGCTGATTCGGGATAATATAGCCAAAGCGGCAGCGGAGTTTGACCTGGTAGTTGTCAATGCCGGCTCATCGGCGGGCAGGGAAGATTTTACCGCGGCGGCTTTGGTGGAGTTGGGCAAGGTGATGACTCACGGGGTGGCCATCAAGCCGGGAAAACCGGTGATACTCGGGTACATTGACAGGACCCCGGTTATTGGTGTGCCGGGCTACCCCGTGTCTGCGGCCCTCACTGCCAAGCTTTTTGCCTATCCTCTGGTAAAGGCCCTGCTGGGGCAGGGTGAAGCTGAGGGGCAGCGGGTGGAAGCGATACTGACCCGCTCGCTGCATTCTGCCCTGGGCATGGAAGAATTTGTACGGGTGCGCCTGGGATTGGTGGGCGATAGACTGGTTGCCTCACCTCTGGGCAGGGGTGCCGGTGTCATCACCTCCCTGGTCAGGGCGGATGGAATGCTGGTGCTGGACCGGCTGAGCGAAGGCCGGTTGGCCGGTGAAACGGTGAAAGTGGAGTTGTTCCGGGATTTGGCTGATATCCGCCGTACTTTGATGATTAGCGGCAGTCACGACATGACCCTGGACATCATTGACAGCCTGCTGCGGCAGCAGTACCCGGGCTTTGCCGTGGCTTCTTCCCATGTAGGCAGTCTGGGGGGGATTGTCGGCTTGAAGCAGGGAGAGGCCCACTGTGCCGGTACTCACCTGCTGGACCCCGAAAGCGGGGAATATAACGTTATGTATGTCAAGCAGCATTTGGGTGACCAGGCCGTGCTGGTACATCTGGTATACCGGGAGCAGGGTTTGATGGTGGCGCCGGGCAATCCCAAGGGAATTGAGGGTTTACGGGATTTGACCAGGGAAGATATCGTTTTTATTAACAGGCAGCGGGGTTCCGGTACCCGGGTGCTGCTGGATTACCGGCTGAAGGAAGCGGGGATCAATCCCCGCCATATTCAGGGATATAAGCGAGAGGAGTACACACACCTGTCAGCGGCGGCGGCGGTGAAAAACGGTGCCGCGGATGCGGCGCTGGGAATAAAGGCAGCGGCGGTGGCGTTGGAACTGGACTTTATTCCCGTGGACCGGGAACGCTATGACCTTTGTATTCCCCGCTCCCTGCTGGCTGACCCGCTTGTGGAAAAAATGCTTTCAATTATCAGTTCTGCGGAGTTTCGCCGGGAAGCGGAGAAGCTGGGCGGTTATGATGCTGCAGAGAGTGGCAGCATTGTCTGGCAGCCCGGAGGGGGTGATTGCGATGCATGACAAATTTGGCCGTACCATTGATTATCTCCGGGTAAGTGTCACTGACCGCTGCAACCTGCGCTGCCGGTACTGTATGCCGGCAGAAGGGATAAAGCAGCTTTCCCGGGAAGAGATTTTGACCTTGGAGGAATTGGAACAAATTATCAAAGCCGGTGTCAGGGCGGGCTTGAAACGAATCCGCATTACCGGCGGTGAGCCGCTAATCCGGCGTAACCTGGTGAAGCTGCTGCAGTCGGTAAGCGCTCTGCCGGAAGTGGAGGACCTGTCGTTGACCACTAACGGCATATTGCTGGCGCCATTGGCCAGGGATTTAAAAAGAACCGGTTTGAAGCGGGTAAATATCAGCCTGGATACCCTGATGGAGCATAAATACCGGGAAATTACCCGGGGTGGTGATTTGAGTCAGGTGCTGGCGGGGATTGAACGGGCGCTGTCCCTGGACTTGACACCGGTAAAATTGAACGTAGTGGTGCAGCGGGATTTTAACCTGGATGAAGTGAAGGATTTTCTGCGCTTTACCAGGAGCGCTCCCGTCCACGTGCGCTTTATTGAAATCATGCCCATGGGCTGCGGCGGAAAAATGAGTGATGAATTTGTGCCCGCCGCAGAAATAAAGGAAATTCTCGGTGAGGATTACCAGCTGGTCAGGGCTGAGCTTGCCGGCGGCGGCCCGGCGGATTACTACCGGGTCAAGGGATACCGGGGAACGGTCGGCTTTATCAGCGCCATCAGCCAGCATTTTTGCTCCCGCTGCAACCGCCTGCGCCTGACTGCGGACGGGAAACTGCGTCTTTGCCTGCAGCAGGAGCGCAGTTTGGATATAAAAACACCTTTGCGCAGCGGTGCTTCGGAAGATGAACTGGTCGGGTTGTTTGAACAGGCGGCAGCAAGCAAACCGGCGGGTTACCGCAGCCGGGGGTGGGACGAAAACTCGCTGATGAACAGCATAGGGGGTTGAATGATGGAACTGACTCATTTTGACGCCCGGGGGCGGGCACGAATGGTGGATGTGTCCCAAAAGGAGGAGACCAAAAGAGTGGCTGTGGCCCGGGGCTGTGTCACCATGAAGGCGGAAACCCTGGAACGCATTGCCCGGGGACAGGTGGCCAAGGGTGATGTGCTGGGGGTGGCCCGGGTGGCGGGTATCATGGCGGCAAAAAGGACCGGTGAGTTGATACCCATGTGCCACCCGTTAATGCTCACCTCGGTGGAAGTGTACTTTAAAATTAACCGCCCGGAAAGCAGGGTGGAGATAGAGGCCCGGGTGGGCACAACAGGAAAGACCGGAGTGGAGATGGAAGCGCTGACGGCGGTGGCGGTGGCGGGCCTGACTATTTATGACATGTGCAAGGCCGTGGACCGGGGCATGACCCTGGAAGCGGTGCGCCTGGTGAAAAAAAGCGGCGGCAAAAGCGGAGACTTTTTACGGGAGGGTGAAGAAGCATGGGAAAAATAGTGGCGGTGTGTACCAGTGAAAAGAAGGGTGAAAGAAAGAAGAATGTTGGTGAAGCGGTTCTAAAAGCTCATCACGGTATTGAAGGGGATGCCCATGCCGGCGACTGGCACCGGCAGGTGAGTTTGCTGGCCGTGGAAAGTATAAAAAAGATGCAGGAGAAGGGACTGGCTGTGGGCCCCGGTGACTTTGCGGAAAACATCACCACCGAGGGGATTGAGGTGGCCAAACTGCCGGTGGGGACCAGGTTAAAAATGGGTGATGAAGTGATTTGCCAGGTGACCCAGATCGGCAAGGTCTGCCATGACCGCTGTGCCATCTACTACCAGGCCGGGGACTGTGTCATGCCCCGGGAAGGGATTTTCGTCAAGGTACTGCAGGGCGGAAAGGTAAAAGTGGGAGACATCTTGGAGGTATTGGCACAATGATCAAAGTAGGGATTATCACTGCCAGCGACAAGGGTTTCCGGGGTGAAAGAGAAGATAAAAGTGCACCGGTGATTAAAGAGATGTTGGGCCAGGCTGACGGCCGGGTGGAAAAGTACGTGATTGTGCCCGATGAGCAGGCGGAGCTGGAAAAAACATTGATACATTTTGCTGATGACTTGAGTTTGGACTTGGTGCTTACCACCGGCGGTACCGGCATGAGCCCCAGGGATGTGACACCGGAGGCCACTTTAAATGTGGTGGACAGGCTGGTGCCGGGAATTCCTGAGGCCATGCGCCTGAAAAGCCTGGAGGTGACAAGCAGGGCCATGCTGTCCCGGGCGGTAGCGGGTATTCGCAGGCGGACTTTGATCATTAACCTCCCCGGCAGTCCCAAAGCGGTAAAAGAGTGCCTGGAGGTGATTTTACCTGCTTTGAAACACGGGATAGAAATTCTCCGCGGCGATACCGCTGAATGCGGACGTTAGGCGAACTTCAAGTAGTTCGCTGTTTTTTTAAGTTCCTACTTGACAATTCCAATAAGAATACTTATAATTAATTCAAAACCATAAAAACATAGTTGTATACTAGGCTATAGTTTATTGACCGGAGAC
>CAZGXM010000028.1:0-31826 GCA_964529795.1 uncultured Thermoanaerobacteraceae bacterium | reverse complement strand
GGGAAGCTATTCCGAAAGCAGCCGGGGTGGCGGCTACTTTGTCTACAAAGTGGGTGAGGAGGGCCAGGTTAAGGACGGGATAGTGATAGATCCCGGTTATGATTTCATAGAAAACTTTTTAGAATATAAATTTTCTGTACGGGATATCTCAGCTATTGTGTTGACTCACTCCCATCCTGACCATTCTGTCGACTTTCGGGGGCTGATTACACTTGTTCACGAGATGAACGAGCGGAGTGCGAAAGTAAAAGAAGGCTATTGGAAACATAGAAAAGTAACAATCGTAATACCTCCCAGCTGTTTTGATCACTTCTACCACACGTTGGATGATAGTCGGGATTGTATAAAAGATGTGATAGTCATAGACCCTTACTCTGAAGGCAAGGTTGAGACGGACCCGGTCAACGTGGGAGATGGAACATTTTTTATCAAGGCAATACCTGCTTACCATAAGGAGCTTCAAGACCATTACAATTGCGTGGGACTGGTTATAGAGGATAAATCGCACAACAGGCTTATTGGCTTTACAGGAGATACCGTCTGGACCGGTACTACTGCTGTTGGTCTGAAGAACTGTTCCGTAGTGTGCATCAATATGGGTGCGCTCTTGGATGTTCGCAAAAAACAGAGCTTTGATTTGACGTACGAGGACGAGAAGAGCATCAAGGAACTCATTTATAAGCAGAATCATTTATACCTGCCCGGGACAATTACTCTCTTGGACCAACTTAGAGAACATAAAGTCACAAAGCTGGCAATCGTGGGGGAACTGGGAGAAGAACTTAAAGGCGGGCTGCGGGAGGACCTTTTTTACAAGTTTAATGAATTTATTGACCAAAGGAATAAGGAGTTTATCAAGTTATTACAGAGCCCGTTAAAAGTGGCTATGGAGGACATTGGGCTGACGGTTACCTGGGAAGGCAAAAGACCTTATCTCCGCTGTGCCCGCTGTCGGAACATCATTCAACCGTCGAACATCAAGCTGCGTTCCGTTGAAGATGACCGCAACAGCGAGCAATTGTACTACTATTGCCCGCATTGTCTACAGAAAATGGAAGCCAACGAGACGGGAGTGGAAAAACATTGGCAGAGGCGTTACTTGCCGCATCAAAGGCCTTAATACTTTTTTTGGAACAAGGTTTGGACAAGAAGTTGGATTGCGAAAGACTCGCCAGGGTAGGGGCTGTTCTCCTGGTCAGGCAAGGAACCCCTCGGGACCCTCTTTTTATCCGGTTAGCCGATTACCTGGTTGACTCGCAGCTAAAGGATGGAGGCTGGGTGGACGTGGAGGAGACGGCTTGGGTGCTCGCTTACCTGGAAAAAATGCCGGCAACTTACCGGGCCTCCCTGGACAAAGGACTCAGTTGGCTGGCTTTACAAAAACTGGCCGGCGGGGGTTGGGGCAGGAACGGCAGGGACCGGTCAAGAGTACCGTATACGTCATGGGTGGCTATTCTCACGCCCGAAGCGGTGTGCGAACAGTCACTGCACTGGTTGGTGAAAGAGTGCGGACGGGAGATATCTCAAGCCCCGGTGTTAACATATAAGTTGGCTTTGCCTTTAAGTGCTTTTTGTAAACATCGGTATTTTTTCGAAGGTCGGGAGTTAGCAGGCGAGCTGCTCTCCCGATTGATTGCTGATCAAAATGAGGACGGGGGGTTTGGGCCGTGGAGGGGACACCCGTGTGGCAGTGATCCCTGGTGCACTGCAGTTGCTTCCCTTGGCCTGCTTTGCATGCCTGATTTTGTTCCCCGTGAGGTACTGGAACGGGCACTGCAGTGGCTGCAGGCTAACCAGTTGCCCAACGGCCTTTGGCCATATCATTACATCGAAGAGGGCACAGCTTTGGCCTACTGGGCGCTGCTAGAGTTAATGACGTACTTTAAGGAGATAATCAGCTGATGTGTGGTATTTGTGGTATATACGGCAGCAGTGATGAAAAGTTGATCGGGCGTATGAACGAAACCATCAGTTACCGGGGCCCGGATGTGCAAAACACCGTGATTGTTGGGGGTAAACACGCATTAGGCGGAGCCAAGTTGCATATTACCGGAGATTTGGAAGCGCCATTTCCTTATTGTCGTGAAAAAGGCGGGATTTATGTATTATTAAACGGTGAGATTTATAACTACCGCTACTGGCAGCAAAGACTGATTGAAAAGGGCTACCTTTTTACAACCGGTACTGATACGGAAGTAGTTTGGGCTTTATATCACAGATATGGGCTGGAGTTTGTTTACAAGTTGAAAGGGATGTTTGCAGTCGCTGTGCTGGACGGTGACAAGCTTATTTTAGTCCGGGACCGGCTGGGAATTAAGCCCCTTTTTTATTATCGAGAAGGTAACCGGTTGGCTTTTAGTTCGGAAATTAAAGCCCTGTTCCCCTTTATCAGCAGCCGGTCTTTACTCAACATGTCCGCGTTTCAGGAAATAGCCACTTTTGGTTACATATGCTCTCCAATTGATACTTTGTTTGAAGGTATTGCACAAGTTAAGCCGGGGGAATATTTGCTTTTCGATGGCGAAGACATTGCTATCAATAATTATTATATACCTCCCCCTTCCTTTTCATTGCCTGACCGGCAGGTGGATTACCGGGAGCGGCGGCTTCTTTTGTCCAACGTAATGCGTAGTAGTATGCAGGTTGTGATGCAGCATGGCAACCGGGAAAAAGGTGTTTTGCTTTCCGGAGGCGTGGACTCTTCGCTGATGGCGGTGCTGGCAACAGAAACAACCGGTAGAATCAAAACATTTACTATTACCGACGGACAGCAGGCGCCAGACTTACCGTGGTCGCGCCGAGTTGCCCGGGCGATAAAGAGTGAGCATTACGAGCTAGAGGTATCTTTAGAAGACTATTTATCTGAACTACCCCGTTATGTTTACCATTATGAAAACATAGTTGCTGGCGGGGTCTTTGACTTGCAGGGCGGAATGGCGTTCCATCTTTTATGCAAACAAGCTTCCCAACTTGTCAAGGTTGTCCTCACCGGTGAAGGTGCAGATGAGCTTTTCGGCGGTTATTACTGGACGTATACTCACCCCTTGGGGTTTGCCGACCGAATTCGTAACCGCCTTAAGCAGGTTACAAAAGACGTTCCGAATGAACAGTTGCAGCGGCAAGTTGATCAGTTGTTTCCTCTTCCCGAGGATGAGGACCGTTACCGGCTGAATGTGTTTGACTTTTTGCTCAAGGGCGGTTTGGCCAACTATCACCTTTGGAGTGTTGACCGTACCTCTGGTGCCTTTGGTTTTGAAATTCGGCCCTTTTACCTTCATGATGATATTGTGGATTGTGGGTTGAGTATCCCTGTGGAGTATAAGGTGTCTTCTTCCTGTGTTACGAAAGTGATATTGAAGGATTTGGCGAAGAAATACTTTACACCATTCGGCCTGGAAGAGGTGGCGAGCAGGAAAAAATACGGGATGCCCGCAGCCTTTTCAAAAATCGATAACCAGCTAGTAAATTTCGTTGACAGGCGTATTGCGGACGACCATTTTCAGAAGCACCCGTTTAGGCAGTTTTTGTTTACAAAAACGGAGGTTTTAATGTTCGACCTCTTTTATTATATTTATTTCCATAATAATGGGCATCTCGACCCGGGGTTCAACCTGGAAGAGGCTCTGGCAGGTGGTATCTTTGAAAGTATGTATCGTTAGCAAGTTCCCGCCAATTGAAGGGGGAATAGCGGCTAAAACGTACTGGCTTGCCAGGGGCTATGCCGAAGCGGGCTTGGAAGTACATGTCGTTACAAATGCTCAATCGGTAGAGGAAGAGTATAGGATAGGTTCCTGTTCGAAAGACTACCGCCTGCCAAGAGGGGTATATGTTCATAACATTGACAGGGACACACCGTGGCATATACCGAATTCTCCATTGTACCAGGAAAAACTACTGGACAAGGTGATAAAGGTTTGTACAAGTAATCGTATTGACTTAATAGACAGTTTCTACCTTGTGCCTTACGGGATTGTTGCTTTTTTGGCCGGTAAGATTTTAGGCATACCGTATATAATTCGTCATGGCGGCAGTGATGTGGCCAAGTTTTGGAAACAGGGAGTTTTAAAGGAGTTATTAAAAAAGGTTTTAAAGGAAGCTGCTGCGGTAGTTTCAGACAACAAAGATTTCTTCTCATTAAACAAAAATGTTATTGATCTTCCCTTGTATGTTCCCGATGAGAGGTATTTTAATCCTTTGCCTGAAAAACAGGAAACGCCAGTTTTTGCTTATGTGGGCAAGATAAACTTTTATTGGCGGCATAAGGGTCTGCAACAGATCATAGATTTTTGGTGCGGTCTTTCGTTTCCTTCCACTTTATTGTTCTTGGCCCAAGGGAAAGGCAAACCAGACTTTCTTCGACGGTGTACACCCGAAATGGTGCAATTTTTCGACTTCATTCCCCCGTGGGAGATGCCGTCCTTTCTGCAAAAGATTGATTACCTTTTTTACCTTGTTGGGGGGAACCCCATTCCCCATTTTTCAAATGTTGTGGTTGAAGCAGTAGCTTGCGGTGGCACCATTATCACTGACAAGCCTGCTGAGTTCTCAAGATACCAATCTGTATTTGATGTACATAAATATGTTTTACCGCTACAGTCTTTTCACCATCATAGGAGACCGCCATTCAATGACAACCCTATAAAAATTTGTTACGGAAGTTATATTCAGAGCAATATTAACCTTTACCGGGAAGTAGCTGGCATTAATGCTAATCAGGGTAGCCGAATACAAGAGCGGTGAGACTTGGAGAAATATCAGGAAGTTACTTTGAGCAGATCCACTTTGGGGAATTTAAGGAGCCGGAAAAAAAGAACGTTTCCTCGGGGGCACCCATAATTCTCTTATCAATAACGAGCTTGTAGGCCGGATTGTGTGGGACGATGAATTTGGCGGCAGGGTTCCAAACTGGTGGTGGACGGTCGGGAGTACACCTGGGAAGAAATGGATGAGATGCTCATGACTTACGAAGGTTTTAAGGTGCACATGAGAATAATTGAGATGGACGAGGGGGAAGATTAAGTGGCCATGCAACCCTTCAAAATTCACGAAAACATCTGCCAAATCGGCGGGGCGGATATCACATCACCGGAAGATTGCAGTATCTACCTTGTTGACGGCGGTGAGGAGTCGGCCATAATTGACTGCGGTACCAGGGGAGATGCCGGGGTATTACTTGAGAATGCCGAGGCTGTGGGTGTTTCCCGTGCTTCAATAAAATACCTGATTTTGACCCACGGTCACATTGATCATATCGGCAGGGCGTACTCCTTGAAGGAAAAATTGGGTCTTGATATTGTGGCCCACCAGCTTGACCTGCCAGCCATTGAGGAGGGGCATGCCCGGCTTACGTCGGCCTATTACTATGGAGTGGAGTATTCTCCCGTCAAGGTGGATGTGGTACTGTGCCAGCCGGTTGAAAAATTCAAGCTGGGTAAATTGCAGCTGGTCTGTGTCCATACCCCGGGCCATACCCCCGGCAGCATTTCCGTGTATGTAGACGTTGGCGGCAAGCGGGTGCTTTTTGGCCAGGATATTCACGGGCCGTTTGACCCCAGCTGGGGTGCGGATTTGGATGAGTGGCGGAAGTCCATGCACACTCTGCTTGAACTTGAGGCGGATATTCTCTGTGAGGGGCATTTTGGTGTCTTCCAACCTGGGATAAATGTACGCCGGTATATCGAGAGATACCTGGAAGCAAATGGCGGGTAGGTATTTGTGGACCCTAATGGTACGATGGCTTTCCTAGTCCGCCAAACCACTTTATCTTGCATTTTTTGGTAAATTTTTATATACTTAGAGTAAGGAATAGTAAGGAAGTATGAATAAGTAAGGAGGAAAGTGTATATAATGGTACTATTAGAAAAAGGTTTGAGGGAAAGCATTATGAAAAAGGAAAGCCGAATCGGCAAGATAACCTCCAAACGGCAGCTAACTATTCCCAAGGATTTCTATGACAAGCTGAACCTTGGCAATGATGTTGAAATCATACTTGAACACGACGGTCTGAAAATAAAGAAGTTGCGCAAGTTGGAAAAAACTTTTGATGACTATTCGGATTTGGTCTTGCGCTCTATTTTAGAAGAAGGATTTGAAGACAAAGAAGAAATTCTTAAGGAGTTCAGGCTGCGTATGAATTTAATGCCTGTTGCTGTTCAGAGATTACTTTCGGATGTCAGGGAACAGGTGAAAAAAGATGCCAGGACTTCTGAGGAACTGGATAGAGAGCTTTTTGGCGAGGATTAGAAAATGCTGGATTACAAGGTATCGCCAAAGGCTGAAAAATTTTTTAAAAAGATAAAAGACAAGCCGTTAAAGAAAAAGTTTCGGGAGGCTATTGGAGAAATACGTAAAGACTCTTCAGTTGGTTCCCCTAAAAAAGAAAACTTAAAAGGTATTTTGGGATATGATATTTATTATAATTATAATAAAACAAATTATGAAATAGCCTACGAAGTGGCGGAAATTGACGGTAAAGTGGTAATAATTGTACTGGCTGGAACCAGAGAAAACTTTTACGAGGAATTGGAAGGCCATATTAAAGCTTGTAGAAGCTACTTTAGCTATTAACGGGGTTTTTATCCACACATACCTTCGGGGTTGGTCTTAACGGCAAGCGATAACGCCTGTGCAGGAATTACCTGCGCGGGCGTTGTTTATTTCTTTTATTACAGGAAATCTGTCGAGTTACTACTGCAGGTAACCCTCCAGGCGGTGGATCTCCTCAAGAGTGTAGTCCTGTTCTTTATCATCCATTACTTCTGCCTCTATTTTTTCAAACTCTTCTTTTTTATTATGATACCCTTCTTACCGTAAAATGTAATGATAATGGCTTAAAACGTCCGGGTATTAAAGAATTGAATACCATTTTCTGAGTAATTGACGGCTGGTTTTGGGCAGTAGTATAATGAACATACCGGCGGTCGGTACATACCGCTGGCCGGTAACGTTGAGGAGGTAAATTATGCGGATTGTCAAAGATGGTGATGTGAGGAGACAGGAATTACTTGATGCGGCCCTGCAACTTTTTTATGAAAGCGGTTATGACAAAACTACCATCCAGGCGATAATTGACAAGGTTGGCGTTTCCAAAGGGGCGTTTTACTACTATTTTGCTTCCAAGGAAGAAGTCTTGGAGGCCGTGGCGAGACAGTATGTGGAAAAGTTCCTTAGTATTATTAAAAACGTAATGGGCGATGACCGGTTAAATGCCCTGGAAAAATATGATAAAATTATTGCTGTACTGCAGCAATACAAGGCTGCAAATAAAGAACAGCTTTGGAAAATTCACAAGCTGTTGAGCAATACTGAAAACCTGAAACTTGCCTGCAGCATTTCTGAAAATACGGTGGCCCTTGCCCGGGCACCCTTCCGGGAATTGATTGAGCAAGGTGTGGAAGAAGGCATTTTTGATATTGCTTTTCCGGAGGAAGCAGCAGAATTTTTAATTTATATCATGTTTGTATTAAACCATGTCGTCTCACCGCTCCTGTTGGCTATGGAGAAAAAGCCGAAAACTAAAAAACTTCTCCAGCGCAAGTTATTATTTTATGAAAACGTACTGGAACGGATTTTGGGGGTAAAACCCGGGTCTATCAAACTGGCAGAACCTGTCTTGGAGCTTCTCGTTAAGGACTAGGACGACTTATTAATCAGCGTGAAAATTATTCGGGGGAGAAGGGATAGGATGAGACCGTTAGTGGTGGCAAAAAACGTATCCAAGTTTTATCAGATGGGGGAAGTCAGGGTTGAAGCCTTAAAAGGTGCGGACTTTCAGCTGTATGCAGGTGAACTGGTGGTAATTTTGGGACCGAGCGGTTCCGGGAAAAGCACGCTCCTCAATATCATTGGCGGCATGGATAAAGCGAGTGGGGGAGAGCTATATTATCAAGATACCTCACTTCATGACGCTGATGCAAAACAACTCACTTACTATCGCAGGAATGACGTCGGCTTTGTTTTCCAGTTTTACAATTTGATGCCCAACTTGACCGCTTACGAAAATGTCAGCCTCGCGGCGCAGATTGTTAAAAACCCCCTTTCTGTAGAAGAAACTCTGAGCAAAGTGGGGCTGTCCGACCGTAAAGACCACTTTCCCTCGCAGCTGTCCGGCGGAGAGCAGCAGCGGGTGGCACTGGCGAGAGCTTTGGTCAAAAACCCCAAGTTGATGCTCTGTGATGAACCTACCGGAGCCCTGGATTCCCAGACCAGCATCCATGTATTGAAACTGTTGAAAGAGTTTTCTCAGAGTTACGGTAAAACAGTGGTGATAATTACGCATAACACCGCAATAGCCCGGATTGCCGGGAGAGTGTTTTATTTAAGAGACGGGGAAATAGCCAATGTCAAAGTGAATGATAATCCCGTTTCTCCGGAGAAGGTGACCTGGTGATGCTCTGGAGAAAAATGCTGCGTGACTTCAAGGAAAACAAGGGAGCAAACATTGCCTGCATAGTTATCATCGTGATCGGTCTGATGACATTTTCTGCTTTTTCCATGGTCACAGACAACTTGAGCCTTTCCCAGGAGAGTTTTTACGAAAATCAAAACTTTGCAGACGGTTTTGCCGAGGTTCAGGCCATACCCCTTTCGGAAGTGAACAAATTGGCAGATATTGAAGGGATTGATGATATTCAGGGGCGCATGGTAAAAGATGTCCATGTACTGTTTCCCAATCGCGATGAAAACGTTTATTTGCGGCTGGTGTCTGTGGATCCCGGGAAAGCCAATCCCATCAATGGAGTGCATCTCAGTCAGGGCATTCCCCTTAACAATAATAAAGAAATGAATATCTGGATAGATAACAAGTTTTTTGAGGCGAACAAACTGGCACTGAACGATGAAATAGAAATTATCGCTGACGGCAAAAAGAGGAGCTTGCAAATTGTCGGTGTGGGAATGAGCCCGGAGTTTGTATACGCTCTTCGTACCTCCGGCGATCTCTACCCTTCGCCGGAAACGTTCGGGATAGCATTTGTCCCGCTGGACATTATGAAAACCCTGTTCCCCCGGCGGGAGGCACTAAACAACCTGGTATTTACCCTGAAGCCCGGGGCCGGTTACACTGATGTGGAAGAGCGGCTGAAACCGAAACTCCAGGCGTACGGCTTGAAGAAAATTTATCCCCGCAAAGACCAGACCAGCTACCTGCTGCTCAGTGAAGAACTGGACGGTTTGGAGTCCGCGGCCGAGGCTTTACCTGTTGTCTTTCTTTCAATAGCGGGCATGATATTGTATATCATGCTGAAAAGGATGGTGGAGCAGCAGCGGGGGCAGATAGGGATTTTAAAGGCCTTCGGGTATACCCGAATGGAAATCATGTTTCATTATTTGTCCTACGCGCTTACAATCGGGGTAGTTGGGGGAATATTCGGGGGACTGCTGGGAATAGCGCTGTCATTTCCTTTTACAAGAATGTATCAAATCTTTTTTAACCTCCCAGGACTGAGCGGCAGGTTTTCTTTGCCATACTTCTTTATCAGTATTTTGCTCTCGCTGCTATTTTCATTGTTTGCCGGCTACCAGGGTTGTAAGAGAATTCTTACCCTGGAACCTGCCGAAGCAATGAGGCCGCCGGCTCCCCTTGCAGGCAGGAAAATTTGGCTGGAAAAGATTGTTTTCTTCTGGGGTATGCTGACCGCCCAGGGGAAAATGGCGGTGCGTAATATCTCCCGCAATAAAGGCCGGAGTGCGTTTATCTTTTTGGGTATTATGTTTTGCTTTGCCATATTGGGCTTTACCTGGTCCATGAATGATTTGATGCAAAGGATGCTTTTTGACCAGTACGAAAAAGTGGAAACCTATGACGTCAGGGTTTCCCTGGCAAAACCGGTCAGGCAGGAAAAAGTGTTGCGGGAACTATACAATTTCCCGGGCGTGAAAAAAGTGGAGGCCATGGCGGAAGTTCCGGTAACATTGAAAAACAAGTGGTATAAAAAAGACGTGGTGCTGTTGGGAGTGCCCGGGGACGGTGACCTTTACAATATTTTGGATAAGGACTATACCAAAGTCAATCCTCCCCAAAACGGCCTGTTACTGTCTGAACGGCTGGCAACCCTGCTCAATGCGGAAGTGGGCACAAAGCTTAATGTAAAAAGCCCGCTGCTAAAAGACCCTGATAAAGAAAAGCAGCTGGCAGTGATCGGTATAATACCTCAATATCTTGGGGTCAATGCATACATGGAGATAAACGCCCTGCAGGAATTTATCGGGCAAAAAGAGCTGGCAACCTCTTTCATGCTCAGTATCAATGAAGACAGTATTTCCCGTTTGCAGGACAAATACCGGCAAAGTGCGCTTGTGGCAGGGATTGACGACCAGAGAGAAAGGTTGCAGCAATCGAAAGAACTGATGGCTTCTTTCGGCAGTATGATTTATATCTATGCCTTGATTGGAATGGTCATCGGGTTTGCCATCATTTACAACTCGTCAGTTATTACCCTGTCAGAGCGGAGTCACGAACTGGCTTCAATGAGGGTACTGGGAATGACACCGGCTGAAGTGCTTTCTGTAGTAACTTTTGAGCAGTGGTTTATTGCTTTCTTTGCCATGATGGCAGGCATCCCGGTGTCAAAACTGCTGCTGGGGGGGATATCCCGGACTATCAGTAACGATGTCTATACCATGCCAACAAGCATGACGATGTCCTCTTTTTTACTGGCGTTTTTTGTCACGGTGGCATCCATTTGGGTTGCCCAGCGGGTTGCGGCCAGGAAAATAAGACAGTTAAGTTTGGTGGATGCTTTGAAGTTGCATGAATAATCAGGAAAGCAGGTGAGGTTGGATTATGAAGCGGAAGTGGAAAATGATCTTGGGCGTGGTGCTGACCGTTGTCATTTTGGGGTTTGTTTTCGCAGAAGGGACCAAAGGCTTGCAAGCAGATTTATTGCAGGTAAAACGGGGCTCGATTGCCAAAACTTTTCAAGAAGAAGGAGAAGTTGTTTCCCGGGTACAGCGCCCCATTTATCCTGCCTACGGCGGGAAAATTGTAGATTTACCGGTTAAAGAAGGGCAGGAAGTGAAAGAAGGAGATTTGCTGGCAGTTATAGATTCCAAGGAGTTGGAACTGCAACTGGAACAGCTAGAAGCTGAACGGAAGGCAATTTCTCATGAAAAACTGGCGGTAGAGCAGGCGCAGCGTGAACTGGAAAGAGCCAGAAAAAACCTTGAACGAAGCAGGCAGCTTCACGAAGAGGGTGTAATTACTGAGAATGAATATGAAGAAGCACAAGACGCAGTGGAGGCAGCGAGGACCAGCCTGCAGCAGCAGAGACAGTATTATGCGGGAAAAACAGAGGCGCTGGAGGCACAAATCAGCTTGTTGAAACACAAGATAAATGAATGCAGTATTACTGCCCCTGTAAGTGGTGTTGTGTCGGACCTGTCAGTAAAGAAAGGTGAGGTTGTAAGTCCGAATTCACCTATCATGACCATATTCCGGCAGGAAGCATATGAAGTGGAAGTGTATGTACTGGCAGAAGATGTAAGCCGGATAGAAAAAGACATGAAAGTTCAATTAATCCAAGATAATAGAGAGAAGGATGTACGCTTCGAGGGGATTGTTCAAGCAATTGCCCCTGCAGCTGTGAAAAAAGTTTCGGCGCTGGGACTGGAGGAGAAACGGGTCAAGGTCACTGTGGTACCGGTGATACCCCCCACATTGAAGTTGCGCCCCGGCTATGCTTTGGATGTTGAGTTTACAACAGGTAAAAAGAATGATAAACTTGTGGTACCCAAGACAGCCATGTTTCCTTACGAAAACGGCAAGGCCCTGTGGGTGGTGCAAAATGGGAAAGCAAAAATCCAGCCTGTGAAGACAGGATTTGAAAATGAAAGAGATGTGGTCATTGAAGAAGGACTGAAAGAGGGAGACTTTGTCATTCTCAACCCGCAATTAGAGGGGCTTGAAGAGGGGAAAAAGGTAACAGCAGTGAGAGATTAGGTTTGGATTATGTTAACCCCCTTAAAGTAGAACAGGGGAATCCGCTTTAAGGGGGGTCTTGTCACATGTAGGACTTTTTCAGCCTTTGTCAAGCAGGTACTGAATATTTTTCTTCTTGAAGATTTTTATTTTAATGTTTGGTTTGATATAGAATTCAAGTTCAAAACCGGCTGTTTTTTTATTTAATGTTTCTTACAGTTGCGCAAAGAGCTGGGACGGAAGTAACCTTCTAATAATTAACTGTGTTTTTTTGCCTTGAGAGCACAAAATATGCATGAAGGGAAATAACCGGATGGAGGTGGCGTTGTCGGCGGTTGATGTGATGTCCGGTAATTTGAGTTTTAAAAATACTGATTGGAGGAGGATGATAACCTTTGCGGATCAAACAAATTGTGTTGATTGAACCCAAAGCACCAGCAAGTCATGTCTACAGCATGGTGAAAATGCCGCGGTTAGGGCTGCCTTTACTTGCAACACACTTAAAGGAAACAGGATATGCTGTCAGCTTGATATATGGTACGGGTGACGAGATTAAAGTCTCCAATATTTCAAGGGCTGACCTGGTGGGTATTTCCACCACAACTTCCACGTGTAAGGAAGCGTATAGTATTGCGCGTTATGCACGGAGCAAAGGCATTCCCGTTGTGTTAGGCGGAGTGCACGCAACTTTTATGCCGGAGGAAGCATTGCAATATGCTGATTTTGTCTGCCGGGGCGAAGCTGATAATACTTTTTCCGAGCTGTTGGATTGCCTGCAAAAAGGAAAGGCGCCTCTAGATGTTCCAGGGGTATCCTTTAGGAGGGGAAGCGAAATAGTACATAACCCGCTGCCGGATTGGGTAAATGTGGAGAATACGCCCATCCCCCAATTATCCCTGATCACTAATCTTGAAAAGATTGGTACTTATCCGGTGATGACCTCGCGGGGTTGCCCTTACAATTGTACATTTTGCAGTGTTACCCTGATGTTTGGACGCAGGTACCGGTGTCGTGACGATGAAAATGTTCTGGCGGAGCTGGCACAATACAAAGGGGAAAATGTGTTTTTTTGCGATGATAATTTTACAGCAAATCCTCGTCGGACCAAAACACTACTGAAAAAGATGATTGAGCGAAAGATACTGCCCAAATGGTGGGGGGCCCAGGTGAGAACCGATGCCGCCAGGGATGAAGAACTGCTTTCCCTGATGCGCCGGGCCAAGTGCGGCACTGTTTATATTGGTATGGAATCAATTAATCCTCAAACCCTGAAAGCTTATAATAAGAGGCAGGATGTTGCTGATATAGAATATTGTATAAATAAATTTCATAAATACAATATCATGGTTCATGGTATGTTTGTATTTGGGGGAGATGATGATACCGTACAAACCATCCGCGAGACGGCTGATTTTGCTCTGGATACCGGGATTGATACGGTACAGTTTTTAATATTGACTCCTTTACCGGGCACGCCGGTCTTTAAGAAAATGGAAAAAGAGGGCAGGTTATTGACGCGGAACTGGAGTTTTTACGATGGGCATCACGTAGTTTTTCGCCCCAAACAAATGTCTCCCCAAGAGCTGCAGGCAGAAACCATTAAAGCGTTTAAAAAGTTTTATTCCCTGAAGAACGTTGCCAGGAATCTTCCAATTACGGGATGGAGTTCCCTTATATTCCGCTGTACAGGTAATTATCTGGTCAAGAGGTGGGAAAAACAGAGTGGTTGGTACCGGGACTTTCTGGAAACACTCCTGGAACCGGGGAAAGTAAAAGCAGCGCCCTTGACAGCAATGCATAATGCGGTTCAATCTTTGAAAATAGGACGTTTTAAATATTTACCTGCCGGCAAGTTGGTTGATATTCATATATCCAAAGAAAATGACAGTATCATTATTGAATTGCAGGGGTATCTCAATAATTTTACATTGAAACAGGTTTTTAGGACGGTGAAAGAAGTTCTCCCCAGATATCAGAGATACCTGACGATTAATGCGGCGGACTTGGGTTTTGCATCGGAGGAAGTCGCGAAAAAATTTGTCCAGGTGTTGAATGTACTTGCGGAACGGGCTTATAGTGTCAAGGTCAAGCTGCCGGACAATAATTTTTTCATGAGTTTGCTTGAGAGATATGATTTAAGTATACCCAATTTTGAATGTTAAGTTGCTTTTACTATAAACTGTTGCGTTACCAATTACGGCAAAATGGTTAGATTTCACCGTATATAATGATCAAACGTGAAATTTAAGCGAAAATTTCCGACAGGAATTCCCTTCTTCTACGTCAAATGTTACTATATACGTAAGTAACAAATTTTGGTCAATGAGAGCATAACAAATACGTGAAGGCATTGGAACTTTGGGACATGGGAATTGATTATGGGCAGGTATATTGGGAAAACGGTGATGGTGATATTGGTAAGAAGAACCGGGAAAAGTTAGCAGGTAGAGGGCGACTGAAGGGTAAGGGAGGATGTTCGATGGGGCAAAAACCGCTTGACCTGGGCGCATTGAAATTTACGTTGGTTTCGGTAGCAGGGATTTTTGTGTCTCCCTTGGTTTGGGCTTTGCTTAACCTTGCGGGAGGTGTCATTTCTTTTCCAGAACTGGTCAAAATCTGTTTTGCAAATATCCCTGTGGTCTTGTGGTCACTGGTTTTGATGGTTCTGGTCGCCTGCTGGGCTTATTCCACTTGGGTCAAGCTGGCCCAAAAACCCCATAAGTTACGGTTGGTGCCAATACAGTATTTGTTATGGCTGGTAATATACCCGGCCGTAGACATACTCATCATCGTCTTTAGTTCTGGCATGGAAGGGAAAGTGTTGTGGGCAATTATTTCTCTTGGTATCGGCTCTGCCAGCCTTACAACCGCGATTACCATGGGTTTCGTCATGGGGATAATTGAAAAAAAATATGGCCAGTTGTACCTGGAAAGCGGGATCGAAGCAAACCCCGACCCGCTTTGGCTCAGGGTAGGAGTGGGTTCGCTGGTAATGGGGATAGGTATGGCTGCAATAATTTGGGGGTTTGTTATTAAATATATTGAATTAAACACGCTGAAGATGCTTTTCTTCACAAAATTACCGCTTGTTGCGGGCCTGTGTGGAATAGCAACGGTGGTTTACGGCCTTTATCTTCACGGAATATTTGGCAGGAGATTCAGGGTCCTCTACCGCAACCTGGCCAACATGGCTGGCGAAAAAGAAATTAATTTGAATGCAAAGCTTGTAGTGAATGCGATAGACGAAATGGGTTTTGTGGCCTTCAACTTTAACCGGTATGTGAAACGCCTGCAGCAAATGGTTCAGGAAATAACCCGGGTGGCAGAACAAATCAATGATTCAAGTGAACACCTTTCCAACTCGGCTGAAGCAGTGGGGCAAACTGCACAAGAGATGGGACAAGCTATTGAACAGGTTGCCTACGGCGCAGAAAGTCAAAATATAGATGTTGACAAGGTAATAGAGAATATCAAAGGGATGGTTCGAAAGATTGAGGTATTAAACGAAAAAGTCAATGAAATGTCGAAGGCGAAGGAGATCGTGAAAGAGGGTATCAGAAAAGGGACGCTGTCAGCCAATCAATCTGTTGCACGCATGGAAAATATCAGGGCCAAAACGGAAGAAATATCCAAAAACATCCAGCTGTTAGGGGAACAGTCAAAGAAAATTGGGAAAATTATTGACTTAATCAATGAGATCACCGAGCAGACCAACTTGTTGTCTCTCAACGCAGCTATAGAGGCCGCCCGCGCGGGGGAACATGGCAAAGGTTTTGCGGTCGTGGCAGACGAGGTTAGGGAACTGGCCCTAAAATCCAGAGATGCCACCGCCCAGGTGGAAAGGATCATCAACACAATACAAGCCGAAGTTGAACAAGCAGTGGACAACATGGGCGAAAGTGACTTGGCGGTAAAAGAAGGGCTGATAGCCACACACGAAACCGGTAAGGTATTTGAGGAAATTGAAAGACAGAACGAGTATCTTGCTGAAAATATAGAAGCGGTAACTGCCAATAGCAATGAAATGTTGGACGTGAGTGGTGAAGCAGAAGAAGCAATTCAGAATGTAGCCAGGTCAAGTGAAGACTTTGTAGCAACTGCCGAGGAAGTGGCAGCCTCAAGTCAGGAACAGGCAGGTTCGACGCAGGAAATCGCCAACCAGGCTGTGAACTTAAATAAAGTGGCCGAGCAACTGCATAATTTGGTGGCCCAACTTAAAGACTAGGATAATTTGACTTGCCCATAGCTTGGGCTATTTTTTACGTGTGATTTAAGGCATACGAAGAAATTTTTTCAGAGTGGAAAGGTTGTCAAGGAGGTTAGCAATTTGGTTGAAGAAATTTTACCCGGCATCGACCGGATTGAAGTTCCCCTTCCCCAAAACCCGCTGAGATCAATCAACTCATATCTAATCAAGGGCCACGGGTGAAATTTGCTTATTGATACGGGCATGAAAAGAGAGGAATGTGAAAAGGCCATTCTGTCCGGTTTGCAAACACTTTGATGTTGATCTTGAACGGACAGACTTATTTATTACCCACATGCACGCAGACCACGCGGGGCTTGTTTCCGCTCTTGCCTCGGACAGGGCGGTAATTTTTTGCAGCCGGTTTGACGGCGGCCATATCAAAAAGGGAGTGCATTGGCGCGATATAGAAAGTTTCGGCCACATGAGCGGTTTTCCCGAAAGGGAAATTCAGGCAGCGTTTGCCATGCATCCAGGCTACAAATATCACGGGAGAGGAGGAGGGGAAGATACTTAGAATCGATAAGGAACAGAGTATTATTTACTTTCTCTAGCCAGGCATACTTTCTCTAGCCAGGCAAAAACAATTGCGCCAGCAACTACTGTACAGTAAAATGGTTGCAGGAGCAGTTTTTTTACGATAAATCAGGTCGACATTTAATTTGATACGGGGAGGAAATAGCATGCAGGATGACGCGTCCGGTAAAAAGCCGGTATTTTTACATCAACAGCTGACCAGAGCACAGCGTAGGCTGATACTGCTGACAGTGGCTGTGGGTACCTTTATGGGCCCCTTGGACAGCAGTGTGGTAAACATTGCCTTGCCCAGAATTAGTACTTACTATAATGTGCCCTTGGCCACTGTGGAATGGGTTGTCATGTCCTATTTATTGATTATCAGCAGCCTGCTATTGACTTACGGTCGTATGGGAGACCTGTATGGTCATAAAAGAATTTACCTGGCGGGCTTCGTCATTTTTACCTTTGGTTCATTAATTTGCGCTTTGTCTCCATCCATAGGTATGCTAATTATATTTCGCGCGGTGCAGGCCATCGGTGCGGGAATGATGATGTCCATGGGGCCGGCGATTGTCATTGATATTACTCCTCCCGGGGAGCGTGGCAAAGCCTTGGGCCTGATTGCCATATCGGTTTCTGTTGCTTTGACTACCGGCCCTGTCCTGGGCGGCTTTTTAACCAATACTTTCGGCTGGCAGAGTGTCTTTTTTATCAACATCCCCATTGGTATTGCCGGTTCCCTGCTGGTGCAGAAAGTGATACCGTCTCTCAAGAATCATGAAGCCCAGCCTTTTGACATGGCGGGTTCCGTACTTCTTTTCCTGGCTTTACTCAGCATACTGTTCCCCTTAAGTTACGGGGAAAAAATCGGTTGGGGAAGCCCTTATATCGGCGGGGTACTGGCTGCGGGATTGGTGCTGATGGCCGGTTTTTTGTTTTTGGAAAGCCGTTTAAAGTATCCCATGCTTGACCTGTCTTTGTTTAAGAATAGGCTTTATTCCATGGGAAACCTTTCAGCTATGATCAGCTACATGGCCTTGTTTGCAGTGGTGCTTATCATGCCTTTTTATCTGCAGGATTTGCTGCAATACTCGCCGTCCAAGGCGGGTATGATGCTGATGCCCATGCCTTTGGTTACCATGGTTGTAGCGCCCATAGCCGGTACTATCTCTGACCGCACGGATACCCGTTATGTCAGTTCCCTGGGCATGGCCATTAATGCTGGGGGGCTTTGGCTGTTAAGTAATCTCGATGTAAATTCCAGCAACCTGGCAATTATACTTTCCCTGGGCGTGATTGGTTTGGGTTCCGGGATGTTTCAAACACCCAATAACAGCGCGGTTTTAGGTACTGTCCCGCCCAACCGGCGGGGGATTGCCGCCAGTATGCTGGCGATTATGCGAAATATCGGTATGGTGCTGGGGGTAGCTATTGCCGGAGCAGTATTTAGCAACCGGATGAACTATTTTACCAAAATACTGTCTGCTCAAGGTCTGGAAGGCGCGGCGTCAAAATCCCAGGCCTTTGCCGGGGCACTGCATGTTACTTTTCTCGTGGGCGCGGGATTAGCTGTGATAGGTGTTTTCACTTCCCTGGTGCGCGGGCCCTTAAATGATCTGAATAAAGCCGGCAGCAAGTTTTAGTCAGGTTCTCGGCGTAAAATCCGGTAAAGACACACAATAATAAGGTCTAAACACAACAAAGCCCCTGCTTAGCGATAAAAGCAAGGGCTATTACATGAAACAGGAAACTGGTGCCGGGCCTTGCCGTCAACCGGGGAAAGTAACTTTATTGTTCTTTGTATCTTAATGCTCGGGTAGAGTTGAGAATGGCCAGCAGTGCCACGCCAACATCGGCAAATACCGCTTCCCACATGGTGGCCATGCCCACTGAACCCAGGGCCACAAAGATACCCTTAATTCCCAGGGCTAAAACAATGTTTTGTATGATTATTTTTTTAGTATGCCGTGCCATGCCCACTGCTGTGGCAAGTTTTGCAGGTGCATCATCCATGATTACCACGTCAGCAGCTTCAATTGCCGCATCGGAGCCAAGGGCGCCCATGGCCACACCGATATCCGCCCGGGTTATTACCGGCGCGTCATTGATGCCATCACCCACAAAGGCCAATTTTTCCCTGTCGCTCAGTCTTTGCAGCAAATATTCCACTTTGGCGACTTTATCCTGGGGTAATAGATTTGCAAAAACAGTATCAATGCCCAGTTTGGCCGAAACCTTTTCCGCCACGAAACGGTCGTCGCCGGTAAGCATGACCGTCTGTTTGACACCTAAAGCCCTTAGTTTTGCCAGTGCTTGAGCAGCGTCTTCTTTGATTTCGTCGGCAATGGTAATGTGACCGGCAAAGGTACCGTTAACAGCCACATAAACTACCGTTCCATCCGCCCGACAATCATTATGGCCAATACCCTCCCGGTGAAGCAGGTGGTCGTTGCCTGCTATAATTTCTTTTCCTTGATACACCGCTTTAATGCCGTGACCGGAGATTTCCTCATACTTTTCAATTTTATCCTTGTCAATGGTACCTTCATAAGCATCGATAATTGATCTGGCAATGGGGTGATTGGAATTCACTTCTGCAATGCTGGCGTATCTCAGTAATTCCTCTCGAGAGAACCCGTTGCTGGTTTTGATATCCGTAACACGAAATACCCCTTTGGTCAGGGTGCCGGTCTTATCAAAAACCACGGTATGAAGGTCCGTCAAAGCCTCCAGGAAGTTTGCGCCCTTGACCAGCACTCCTTTTTTTGAGGACCCGCCGATACCGCCGAAATAGCCCAAGGGAATGGATACAACCAGGGCACAGGGACAGGAAATAACCAGGAGGATCAATGCCCGGTAGACCCAGTCGGAAAAATTGGCTCCGGGTATCACTAACGGAGGAATTAACGCCAGAGCCAGGGCGCCGGATACCACCACCGGAGTGTAATAGCGGGAAAATTTAGTAATTAATTTTTCTGTCGGAGCTTTTCTGCTACTGGCGTTTTCTAACAGGTCCAATATTTTCGCAACGGAGGAATTTTCAAAGGCTTTGGTAACTTTAACTGTCAGTAAACCGCTGGTATTTATCATTCCTGCCAGTACTTCTTCTCCCACTTCGACCTTTCTGGGTACGGATTCGCCGGTTAGGGCAGAGGTGTCAAGAAAAGAAGTACCTTCTTCTACAACTCCGTCCAGGGGCACTCGCTCCCCCGGTTTGATAACAATAATATCACCTATATTTACGGTTTCCGGCGCTACTTTTTCCAAGTCACCGTTTCTCTTCAAGTTAGCATATTCTGGTTTAATGCCCATCAAGGCTTTGATGGAGCGGCGTGAACGGTTGACCGCCATATGCTGGAAGAACTCTCCTACATTGAAAAAGAGCATTACACCTACCGCTTCCGGCAGCTGGTGAATAGCAATTGCACCCCCGGTGGCCACAGTCATCAAAAAGTTTTCCTCGAAGATGTTGCCTTTGAAAATATTCCTTACCGCTGTTGCTACCACATTCCTACCGACAAGAAAATAGGCAGTTAAAAAGACAATATACTCGGCTATGGCGTATGGGGTCTCATGCAGAAAATCCTCAAAGGCGATACCCGTAACCAACAACAAAAAGGAAAGGCCTATAATAATCAAGGCTTTGTGAGCGCTTTTGCCGGTCTCCTCAGACTTTTCCTTGTAGTCGGCAGCCTGCGTTGCCGGGACCAACTTTACCCCCGGCTCTATGCTGTCCGCAATTTCCTGGGCCTTGGCAACATCATCTTCAGCCAGGAAAACGGATTTGGTAGCGAAGTTTACGGTTGCGTAATCCATGCCTTCCCGGTGCATGGTGGCCTCCATTTTAGCCGCGCAATTAGCTCAACCCAGTCCATCCAGTAAATATTTGGTCAGTTTTATGTCCAGTGCTTGGGATTCTGACAAGGCTAGCCCTCCTTAAATGCTAAGCTGAATATATGAATATATGTTCATATATCAATTATACGGTTTGATATTATTTTTGTCAATATACCGCGAGGTATGTGTATTGTTGTTCATATATTCACATGATATAATATACTGGAAGATTAAAACCTGCTGGAAAAAATTCAGGAGCTGGGGTTTATGGACGAAAAAAGGGATATATGTGAAGAGTTTTGTTTTGATGCCGATGCGGTAAATCAGGTGAAGGAGAAGATGCTGGCAGAGGATGAAGTAGCCGATATGGCGGAAATATTCAAGGTGCTGAGTGACAGGACCAGAATTAGCATTTTACAGGCACTGATGCAGAAAGAATTGTGTGTCTGCGATATTTCTACTGCTCTGGATATGAGCGCGTCCGCAGTTTCCCATCAACTGCGCGTGTTGCGCAATGCCAAGTTGGTCAAAAACCGCAAGGAAGGTAAAAACGTTTACTACTCCATAGACGATGAGCACGTCACGGCACTTTTTGCCCGGGCGTTGGAACATGTACGGCATGGATAGTGTATGTTTTGCTAATATGCGTACCGCATTAGTATTGGCAAGTGCATACAAACCCAGCGTTTTATTTGTGGAAAAGTTAAAAGGTATTTGTCTTGGCGGGTTGGCGGCAAACTCTCCCTGGTGCTAGTTAAGATATTTTTTAAATACTGATAAGGCCAATGTGACCATTACTTTTAATCTCTATTTTGGTCATATTGGTCTTATTTAGTTCATATTGATAGCATCAGAATCATTGAAAGATTCAGAATAATGGCATAGAATTGACACTGTCAATAACAAATTATCCCAGAAAGGGGAGGAGTTACCTTGAAAAAAAGGAACGAGGCCAAAAAGTGTCGGTGGCTGGTACTGGCGGTGTTGGCAGTATTTGCCCTGGGATTGCTGGCTGGATGTGGCCAGCAGCCTGCAGCACCGGAGAAAGATACCGTCAAGGAGGAACAGGGTACAAAAGAGGAAAGCTCCAAGGAGCCGATTAAAGTTGGCGTTATTTTGCCACTGACGGGAACTCAGGCCATGTTTGGCGAGATGGAAAAGAATTCCTTTGAGATGGCTTACGCGGAATTGGAAGCGGCGGGCAAAACCGTCATCGACGGTAGAAAAATTGAGTTGATTTTTGAGGATGACCAGAGCAAGCAGGACGTAGGTAAAGCCGCTGCGGAAAAGTTGATTAACCAGGACAATGTCAATATGCTGAGCGGCGGGTACAGCAGTGCAGTGACCAACGTGCTTGCAGGAACTGCCCAGGCCAACGGCATGCCTTTCATGATTGTCACCGGTTCTGCGGACAAAATTACCAAGCAGGGCTGGGATTGGGTATTCAGAGGCAGTGCTTCGCCGGCCAGTAAATACACGGCAGCGTTTTGGGAGATGATGGATGAGGTAATTAAGGCGAAAACGGCGGCAGTTATTTATGAAAATACAGACTTTGGCGTTAGCTCTGCCGAAGGATTTCGCAAAGCAGCGCAACAACACGGCATAGAGGTAGTCTTTGACCAGTCCTATGAGGCGGGGGCCATTGACTTCAAGCCCATGCTGGCCAAAGCTAAAAACACAGAACCCGATGTCATGTTTGCTGTTTCCTACGTGATGGACGCGGCCTTGATTACAAAGCAGATGAAGGAGCTAAACTTTAACGTCAACCTGTTTGTAGGTGGCGGCGCCGGTTATACCATGCCCGAGTTTGTGGAGAATGCCGGAGACGCTGCCCAGTACGTGGCTTCCACCACCCTGTGGGTGTCCAATGTGGCCTGGTCCGGTGCTGCCGATTTCTTCAACAACTACAGGGCCAAATACGGTAAACAACCTGATTATCATGGCGCGCAGGCTTACGCCAGCATGTATGTCATTGCAGATGTGCTGAACAGAGCCGAAGATTACACTCCAGAAGCTATCAAGATAGCACTGGAGGAAACTGACCTGACCACCATCATGGGGCCGATCAAGTTTGAAGATTGGGAAGGTTATACCAACCAGGATAAACCTACTACTTATGTGGTACAGTGGATAGACGGTCAACTGGAAGTGGTTTGGCCGGAGGAGGCCAAATCAGCGGATTATGTTTACCCTGTACCCAAGTGGAATGAAAGGTAGCACACGGAATAGGGGGAGAACACCTCTCCCCCTATTTTTGCTAAAGGGGGTAGTGATGTGACATTATTTGAGCAGGCAGTTATCAGCGGTTTCTTGCTGGGTGGCATGTATGCCCTGATTGCTATTGGTATGACCCTGATTATGGGCGTAATGAAGATAATCAATCTGGCCCACGGTGCTCTGGTTATGGTTAGTATGTATGTAACTTACATTTGTTTTGAAACCTGGGGGATTGACCCCTACCTGGGCATGTTTATTGCCATGCCGACATTATTTATTATCGGTTGTTTGATACAGAAATATATGATTAACCGTCTGGTGGATGTGGAAAGCATCTTGCCGGAAAACCAGGTGCTGTTAACAGTAGGGATTATGCTGGTATTAACTGAGGTCATCAGGTTGATATTTAAATCCGACTACAGATCTGTAACTACAAGTTACTCCACCTCGGCTTTCTTCGTGGGAGATATTTCGGTAAACATTCCCATGGCAGTAGGCTTTGTCATCGCCATGGGAATGACATACGGCTTACATCTTTTTCTCACCAAGACCGATTTGGGGAAAGCAATCCGGGCCACCTCTCAGGACCGGGAGGCAGCGGTCTACATGGGCATCAATTCCCAGCGGGTGACTATTATTACTTTTGGTTTGGGATCCGCTCTTGCCGCTGCAGGCGGCTCGCTTTTATTGCCCATCTTTTACCTTTGGCCGGATATTGGCCACTTGTTTACAGCCAAATCCTTTATTATTACCATTCTCGGCGGAATGGGCAGTACCATGGGTGCCCTGTTTGGCGGGTTAACTTTGGGAATTGCCGAATCTCTGGGTGCCACTTATATCAGTATGGGTTATAAAGATGTGGTGGGGTTGGTAATCTTCATACTGGTCTTGTTGTTTCTGCCGGGCGGTTTCCGTAGCCTGACCAAGAGGTGGGCGAAATGAAAAAAAATTTGATATTTTTACTGGCAGGCGCTGTTGTTGCGGTAATTTTGCCGCTGCTGGTCAGTGCTCGCTATTACCAGCATATTTTGATTATGGCGTTAATTTGGGCTACTCTGGGTACTGCCTGGAACCTGCTTGGGGGATATACTGGCCAGGTTTCCTTCGGACATGCCGCTTTTTTCGGTGTGGGGGCTTATGCCGCCGGTTTACTTAATTACCACTTGCAGGTGTCGTCATGGTGGGGCATGCTGCTGGGACCTGTGGCAGCTACGGTGGTTGCTGTTCCCATTGGTTTGATATGCTTCCGGCTAAGAGGGCCGTATTTCGCCCTGGCTATGCTTGCCACCGGGGAGATCTTTCGCCTGGTGTTTACCAACTGGGTTTCCTTTACTAACGGGGCACGGGGAATTTTGATTATGCCTGCCATTACCGGAAAGCTGCCTTATTACTACATCTCCCTTGCGATGTTGGCGCTGGCTGTTTTGACGGTTAGCTTCCTGATGAACTCTCGCTTCGGGTATTATTTTTTAGCCATCCGGGAGGACCAGGATGCGGCGGAGGCTCTCGGTATACCCACTTCCCGTTTTAAAATGTTTTCTCTGTTACCCAGTGCCTTTTTAACGGGACTTGCCGGGGCCTTTTACATGAACTACGTAGCGTTTATTGATCCTCATGTGGTCTTTTCCCTGTCAGAAATTTCCGTGATGGTTATTCTGGTAGTGATGCTGGGTGGTGTTGCCACTACCTGGGGCCCCACGGTGGGAGCGGCAATCTACGTGATTTTGAGTGAAGTTTTCCGGGCCCAATGGGGTGCTGCCAGTGTGCTGGCCTTCGGGATTCTTGTTTGCCTGGTGATTATGTTTTTGCCCAACGGTATTATGGGAGAAACGACACGTATCGGCGACCTGTTCCGGCGGCCTAAAACTGCTTATTCTGGGGGTGAAAAGCGTGAAATTCTTCGAGACTAGACATGTGATGAAAAGATTTGGCGGCCTCACGGCAGTGAATGATATTACCTTTGAAGTGAAGCGGGGAGAAATTTTGGGTTTGATAGGGCCCAACGGCTCGGGGAAAACCACCCTCTTCAACCTAATCAGCGGTTACCATTCCCTGACCCGGGGCGAGATATATTTTCAGGGCCAGCGGATTGACAGGTTGCCCACTCATAAGATTTGTGAACTGGGTATCGGACGCACCTTTCAGGTGGTTAAACCCCTGGGCAGGATGACAGTGATGGATAATGTGATGACCGGAGCATTTTTACGCTATAAGGATGCAAAAAAAGCGCGGCAAAAAGCCCTGGAAGTTTTGGAATTCACCGGGCTCATCCATCGGAAGGATGTGCGCGCAAAAAGCTTGACCATTGCCAATCGTAAGCGTTTGGAAATTGCCAAATCCCTGGCCACAGAACCGGAACTCTTATTGTTGGATGAAACAGCCGCCGGCCTGAACCCCAAGGAAACAGAAGAGGCAATTGAGATTATAGCAAAAATCAGGGACACCGGAGTGACAATTATCATTGTAGAACACGTGATGAAGGTAATCATGGGCTTGGCGGACCGAATTTTGGCCATTAACTTTGGCAAAGAAATAGCCTCGGGGACTCCCAAGGAAATAGCGGCGAATACCGAGGTAATCAAAGCGTATTTGGGTGATGCCTATGCTTAGAGTAAAAAATATTGACGTGGCTTACGGTGATTTGCAGGTCTTATGGGATGTAAGCTTTGAAGTAAAAAAAGGCGAATTTGTCTCCCTGTTGGGTGCCAACGGTGCCGGAAAGACCACAACCTTGAATACCATTTCCGGTCTTCTTCACCCATTGATAGGCAGCATTGAATTCATGGGCCGGGAGATATCCAAAATTCCCGGATATAAAATGGCGGAACTGGGTATTGCCCATGTGCCTGAGGGGCGGCGCCTGTTTCCGGAGATGACGGTAAGGGAAAATCTTGAGTTGGGGTCACTTTCTCCTGAGGCCAAGAAAAGGCGCAAAGAAACCATGCAGGCAGTGTTTGAACTTTTTCCCCGCCTGAAAGAGCGGCAATACCAGGAAGCGGGGAGTCTCAGCGGCGGTGAGCAGCAGATGCTGGCCATAGGCAGGGGATTGATGGCCTTGCCGAAACTCTTGATGTTGGATGAACCTTCCCTGGGTTTGGCTCCGGTAATTGTGGACCAGGTATTTGAGATTGCCAGGGATGTAAACCAAAAGGGGATCACGGTGCTGTTGGTGGAGCAGAACGTGGCTCATGCCCTGCGGTACTGCACCCGGGCTTATGTGATGGAAAACGGCAGAATTGTTATGGAAGGTTCGGGCCAGGAACTTTTACACAATGCGTATGTGAAATCGGCATATATGGGCATCTAAAGAATTTTGCCCGGCTTTTCCGAAACACTGAAAATGCTCCGATACAGTAAAAGCAGGGGGTTCTCCACCACAGCTATTTCTAGCTAGGCTGGTTGGCTATATCCTGGTAGGTGATACCCGGAAGGCAGGGGTCTTAACGGCACTGCTCAAAGAACAGACCGATTTGGGTACTGAAAGAGAAATGTTGGAGCGGGGTATTTTCAGGTAGAAAGTGTTATGGGAGTAACTCAGGGGGCCATTGGGCCCCTTTTCACCTTTTTTCCCGCTGTTCCAACTGCGTTTGAAGCTATGGCGCTCGTCCAAACCCAGGATGAGGTTCAAGCAGTCGTTCATTTTTTAGGAGACTTTTATTTTTGCCCGTTAGTTATTAGATTATTTACAGGAAAAGTTGGGTACAACTAAAGTGAAGAATTGCTCTGAGGGAGGCTACTTTTAATGTTTAAGTTGGAACAGCGACATGAATTTGTCAGGGGTACTGGCGCCGGTATAATTGGCGCCGTGGTCAAATACATATTTAATGAATTAATGCAAGTGTTGAAAATTGCCAAATACGATAACAATGCCACTGCCATCACCGTTGTTATGAAAGGGTACGAGCATAATTTGTTGTTCTGGGCATTCGGGTTTCTGTCTGCGCTGATTATCGGTGCATTTTTTGGGGTCGCCATTGCTTTCATGTTTTCCTATGTTTTTACCGAAGAGCATTATCTCTTTAAGGCTGCCGGTATGGGAGTGGGTCTCTGGTTGTTTAATTTCGGCTTGATATCCAATGCCTTCAATTACCCTGCGGATATCAAGTGGAGTATGGGTGATATTGTTTCTATGCTGCTTAGCTTGGTGATTTATAGTATGCTTACAGTCTATTCTTTAAAACAAATGGGATTTTTCCGGGAGGATCAGGGGGGCTAGTTTTTTAATGAATTTTTAACAATTTGATCACGATTTTCTAAAAATTTCCTGGGATAATAAATCTGGCCTTTCCTAAGCACTTGTTGATGTGTTGGCCCAGGGATTAGGTTATGGGGAGATTAATCTCCCCTAACACTAATCCGGCCGGGGAGCAAAAACAGGCGGGGAAACCACTGTGGTATCTTGTTGGATGCCGGGAGAGCCAGTGACTGCATCCGGTTGATCGGAAGTTGTCCCGGTAAAAGGGGGAAGTGGTGAGGTCTTTGAAAAGGATTAGTCTTGATTGGCCGGATAAAAACAAGCTGCTGCTGGGTTTCGATGAACAGGGAAGACCAGTCTGGGGCCAGGAAAGTGATCTCAGCGGGTATGGTTTGGATCTTCAGGCAGCATACGGCGACGCCCGGCCCGGCACCGGCAAATATAGCTGCAGCAACCTGCTGGTTAAGGGTGACAACCTTTTTGTTCTCAAGGTATTGGCGGGGGAATTCAAGGGAACGATCCAATGCATTTATCTGGACCCCCCGTTTAATGCTGCCAACGGTACGCTTGCTTATGATGACGATTTGGAGCACGGGTTGTGGCTGTCCATGATGAAAGCCAGGTTGGAACTGGTGAGAGGATTTTTAAAGGAAACGGGACTAATTTTTATTCATATCGGTTATGAAGAAAAAAGTTACTTGAAGGTATTGGCCGATGAGATTTTTGGCAGGAACAACTTCATTTCCGAAATCTCGTGGCAGCGGGCGCCCCAGGGCCGGACGGTACTGGGACAGGGGGCCACCTTCATACCCCGGACCAGTGAGTATCTCCTGGTTTATGCCAAGGATATCAGGAGGACCACGGTATTCAACAATAAAAAAGTGGTTTTGGCGACCGATAAAGTGTTAAAACAGTACAATCTGGTGCTGAAAATCTACTCCAGCCCGGCACTGTTAATTGATAAAGTGGACCAGCGGGGCAATGCCATCCGTATTTATAGAATTAAAGACTTTACTCTTGACCGGCTGGGATTGCGACAGGTGCGGGGGCGGGTGGCCGAATGGTTGGCTGAAAACAAATCCCGCGTAAATGAAATATGCCGTAGTTTGTCCGGCGACAATCTCCTGCAGCAAGCGGTTAGCAGTGCCTTGTCAGGAGCAAACCTGCTGAAGCAGGTAAAAAAGTTGTTCCTATTGGCAAACTACCGTTACATGGTTCAATCCGTCAGTATTCAAAAGGAATCAACTTTCCAGCAGCAGTTACTGGCAAATATGCCGGCCAGGGATGTGCTCTATCTTGCCGAGTATATTCCCAGCAGGGGGAAAAGAAGCGGGCAGTTGGTGCGGGATTATTATCTGAACGGCCGCAAGCTTTTATTTTTAAAGGATTATTCGGAAATCAGAAACGGTCAAGTTTACCGGCGGGTAGATCTCAATGATTTTTGGACTCATGATGAAATTAATGTCACCGGCATTGCCAAAGAGGGCGGTTTTCAGTTTAAACGCTCAAAGAAACCGGAAAGTTTACTGCAGCGGGTGATTGAGTTTGCCACAACAGAAGGTGACTGGGTGCTGGACTGCTTTTTGGGGTCGGGTACCACCGCGGCGGTGGCGCATAAACTGGGGAGAAAATGGATTGGCATCGAAGCGGGAGAACATGCGGAAACCATTTGCCTGCCCAGGTTGAAAAATGTGGTCTCCGGCCGGGATGGTTCCGGTATCAGTAAAGCAATTGGCTGGCAGGGCGGTGGCGGTTTCTGTTACTATACGCTTGCAAAAGAAAAGTGAGAAGAGCAGCGCCGCCTGTGGCAGTGCTTCCTGTAGACGTGGCAAATGAAGGTCTCGTTTCTCCGCAGATGGACAAAGCCGGGGCAAGTTATCAGGGCAAGAAGTAACCCCGAGGGGACAAACCCCGGGGTTTACCTTTTTTCCGCCATCACCTGGGACAGCATTTTGCCGCCGGTACCGATATTGTCCGGGTCATTTTCCTTAATTATCACGACAAAAGCTTCTTTGGGTATTCCCAGAGTATCACTGGCGGTTTTGGTGAACTTTTCAATCAAGGTTTCTTTTTTACTTTTATCCATTTTACCTGCCTCGATAGTAATGACCGGCATAAGCAAACCTCCTTTCAATAATATATTTTCTTCCTTTTGGCATAATATTCCTTCAAGTTTGTAGGGGTTAAAATCTTTAAAAAAGAAACATACTGAAAAAAGCAAGGTAAAATACGTCTCAACTGCCCTGCAGTTGGAAAAGTGTTACCGTTGGGATCAGAAGATCGCGGGAAGGATCCTGGAGCAGTAAAAAAGCGCCGGTTTGGCGCTGAAATTGCAGCCCGTACAGGTTAATTAACATAGCTGTGCGGTTAACTTTTTGCAGGCATTACCAGGTGGAAACTTTACATACCCAGAATTTTTTTCAAACTTTTCGCCTGATTGCGACTGACCGGAACCTCGCTGCGCTTGTCATCGTTAACAATTAAATTGTAGGTGCCGTTAAAAAAGGGGATAATTTCCTGCACTTTGCTTAGATTGACAATATAGCAGCGGTGGGTGCGGAAAAATACCGAACTGTTCAGGCGGCTTTCCAGTTCCTTTAAAGTATACTTGGAAACATAAAGGTCCTTAGTTGTCTTTAAGAAAACACTGTCATCCTGTGTGTAGGCATAAATGATTTCCGTTTCCGGAATGAGCAGGGTTTTGCCGTCTTTTTCCACCGGCAGGCGGTCCAATTTCACCCCTTTATCCTGTTTTGAGCCTGCAGGTTGCTGTTTTTCCTTGTTTTTTTCCACCAGTTTGAAAAGTTTTTGCATCGCTTGGTGCAGCCGTTTTTCATCAAAAGGTTTTAGTAAATAATCAACCGCATTTACTTCAAATGCCTTCACGGCATACTCTTCATAGGCGGTGACAAATATTATATAAGGTCGTTTGGGGAGATCTTGGATAATGGAACTCAATTCCAAACCGTTCATTCCAGGCATCTCCACATCAAGAAATAAAACGGAATAATCCAAAGCCGAAATAAGCTTTAATGCCTCTCGAGCGTTTGTGGCCTCGCCGATCACTTCCACGTTTTCAAATTGGTCCAACAGAAATCGCAGCTCTTTACGGGCTGGATACTCATCGTCAACGATGAGCGCTTTCAGCTTCATAGTAGTCTATGCCTCCTCTTTCCACAGTCTCTTCTTCATCTATCAGAAGAGGAATGCGCATTTGGATGGAAGTTCCCTGGTCGGGACAACTGACTATTTTCAAACCGTATTCTTCACCGAAAAGAGTTTTTATCCGTTCGTGGACATTGCTCATGCCTACGCCGTTACCGGAACCGTAGCCCGGTTGCAGCACCTGTCCCAGTTTGTTGGCAGGTATACCTACTCCATCATCGATAATGCCCAGAACCAGCTCGTTGTTTTCCTTTTGAGCGGTGATCTTTACTGCTCCTTTACCTACTTTCGGGGTAATACCGTGTTTAATGGCATTTTCCACCAACGGCTGGATACTTAACACGGGAATCTTATAATCTAGCAACTGCTCGTCAATTTCTTCGATTATTTGCAGTTTATTACCAAAACGTGCTTTTTCCAGTACCAAATAGGTATGCACGCATTCCAATTCCTCTCTCAAAGTGATGAAATGGCCATGCCGCTTTAAGGTTTGCCGGAAAAATTCCGCTAATCTTATTAACAGGCGGCGTGCCCGGTCCGGGTTGGTGCGGCTGTACATAATGATAGTGTTAAGGGTATTAAAGAAGAAATGCGGGTTAATTTGTGCATGCAGTGCGTCCAACTTTGCCATGGTCAGCAGTTGAGTCTGCCGGTCCAGCTCGGACAATTCTATCTGCAGGCTCAACAGTTGACCGATACCAATGGCCAGACGGATCACATGAGGCGGCAGTTGACCGTCCTCGGTTTGGTAAAGTTTTAGCGTTCCTACTACTTCGTTTTTGTTTTTAAATGGTACAATAACGGCAGCAGCCAGCGGGCAGTCACAGTTTTCCACCGGACAGTTCAATTGTTTCGCCGTTTGTACCACTTTGTGCCGGCCGGTTCTGATTACTTCTTTAGTAGCTTCCGTGAGAATCTTATCCCCGGGCTGGTGCATTTCGCAGCCGACGCCCAGGTAGCTCAACACCTGTTCTTTGTTTGTGATGGCAACAGCGGGCACTTCGGCAATTTTTTGAATTATTTCCGCTGTTTTCCGTGCGGATTCTTCTGTGAGACCGCTGCGGAGAAATGGCAGGGTTTCATTTGCGATTTTCAGGGTAGGGTCATAAGAAGCCGAAGTATCATCACTTTCTTCCTGTTCGTTTTTAGATTTTTTATGCAGCCAGCCGGAAGTAATGGCAAGAGTAAGAAAATTGACTAACAGTAAGGAAGCGATAACTTTCCAGGAGTCCAGTACAAATAATTTCAGAAAAAGGAAAATCTGTAAGCCACTTAACAATACGGCAATAATGACCAACCTCAGGTACATCAAGAATACCTCCCCCCCCCTCATAAAGAAATATTATAATATTTCGACAATGATGCGAGCTATTCCTGCAAGATTGTAAACTGCATTTTTGTTTTAGTCTATGCACCGGCATGTTGAACTTGAATATTTTTTTGATGGTGAAAAGTAATAAGAAAAAGAGGGTGTGATTATGGGGTTGGCCCAGCCATGGGACATGCTTTCCGACAAAACCATTTGGCATTGCCTGGCTACTATGACTGTTACTTAACGCTTGAAATTACCAGAATGTTATTTGTTGATCTTTACAGCCGACTGAAGGCACTGGAATCAGCGGTTTAAGTTTTGCCCGGTGGGTTGAGCTTTTGACCGAAGACAGGCCTTAGTAAAACCAGATAAATCGGAGGTCCCTTTCGGGGGACCCCCGGTTTATAATAAGTTTTAT
>CAZGXM010000027.1:0-32186 GCA_964529795.1 uncultured Thermoanaerobacteraceae bacterium | reverse complement strand
TGGTGAGTTACCTGTCCCGGGTGATGACCCTGTACCCCGGTGACGTGATTTTAACCGGCACCCCCAGCGGTGTCGGCCCGCTGGCGCCCGGGGATGAAGTGACGGTGGAAATTGCCGGTATCGGCAGTCTGGTCAACTATGCGGTAAGCGAGTAAAGTCTTGACCGGTGGTGATAAAAATATTTGATGCAGTGGTAATTGGCGGCGGCGCGGCGGGGATGATGGCTGCCATTCAGGCCGGGTTAAGAGGGAAAAAAGTACTCCTGTTGGAAAAAAACAACTGCCTGGGCAAGAAGCTTTTAATCACCGGCAACGGCCGGTGCAACATCACCAACAGCGCACCGGTGGGGGAAATGGTCCGGCAAATACCCGGCAACGGCCGCTTTCTCTACAGTGCACTTTATACTTTTGACAATACGGCAGTAATTTACTTTTTTAACCGTCACGGTGTCAAAACAAAGGTGGAACGGGGCGGCCGGATTTTTCCCCAATCCGACCGGTCCCGGGAAGTGGTGGAATGTTTGGCGCGGTTGTTGAAGGAGACCGGTGTAAAAACACTGCCGGGACACAGTGTGTGGGAGGTAGTCCCCCGGGGGGACGGTTTTGCGGTACGGACGGTTAAAGGAACTTTTACCGGGGAAAAGGTGGTCATTGCCGCCGGTGGCGCATCTTGTCCCCGCACCGGGTCTAGCGGTGATGCCTATACCTGGGCCAAGGCAGTGGGGCATACCGTTACCCCCATTCTACCGGCCCTGGTGCCGCTGGTAACCCGGGAAAAATGGGTAACCTCCTTACAGGGCTTGTCCCTGAAAAACGTAGGCCTTACGGCCTGGCAAAACGGTAAACTGTTGGGGCGGGAGTTTGGCGAGATGCTGTTTACTCATTACGGGGTATCGGGGCCCATGGTGTTGACCTTGAGCCGTGCGGTGGCCCAAGGCCTGCACGACAGCAATGGCAGGGTAACCCTGGAGTTAAACCTGAAACCGGCTCTATCGGAAAAACAGCTGGACCGGCGGTTGCTGAGAGATTTTGAGATATATTCCCGCAGGCAGTTTAAAAATTCCCTGGAAGATTTGCTGCCAAAACTAATTATTCCTGTAATAATAGAACTTTCGGGTATTGATCCGGGGAAATGGGCACACCAGGTCACCCGGGAAGAAAGGAAAAGGCTTGCAGGTTTATTCCGGTCCCTGACCATGACAGTAACCGGCACCCGCCCGCTGGCGGAAGCAATAGTCACCAGCGGCGGTGTTTCGGTGAAGGAAATCGACCCGTCCACCATGGAGTCAAAAATAGTTCCCGGGTTATATTTTGCCGGGGAAGTAATGGACGTGGACGGTTATACCGGCGGGTTCAATCTGCAGATTGCCTGGTCCACCGGGTATGTGGCCGGCATGAACATTTAAATATCCCTCCGGGATACAAGGGTTATTTTCAGCCGGAACAGTATTTTTTTAGCAGTATTTCCAGCTGCCGCCGGCGGGTTTGATGGTTGGCGGCGAATTTTATAAAAGTTTCTCGTATTTCCGCATTATTGACGGTTTTACTGTACATATCGTAGTTGCGACTCAAAGCCTTTTCATAGGCAATCAGCCTGGATAAAATATTTTTTAACGAGGTCATGAGGGAAATTACCTCCATTCATAGAAGTGTCAAGCGCCAACTGCAAAAGTCATTTGTCGTTTTGAATATACTGACGTCGGTTGGAAGTATTTGCCCTGAATACTTTTTAATATAGCATATGCCTGATGCCGTAACAGGTGCATGCGCATTTTGACGGAAGCAAGATTCATGGCATAAGTAAGACGTGCCCCGCGTAACATACAGTGAGATTTGGAAAAGACGGGGGAGGTAAATGCCATGACGTTTAAAGGGCGGCGAATTGCTTTTGCTGAGCTGTTTGACCGCTGGGCGGAGACGGCGGAAAAGTACTTGATAAGAGCGGTTGTCCTGGCAATGGTCATGTTAATGGTGGCGCAGGCGCTGACTTTTGACGACCCGGCGCGATTTTACATGAGTTTTTCCCAGCGGTTGAATCAGGAAGTGGCGGAATTTAACCGGCAACACCCGGAAGCAAGGCCCGCCGGCGCCCCGGTGGCAGCCTTTGCCACGGTTACCGTCCGGCTAACGAACTTTTCTTCTTTGCAAAAGGCAAAATTGCTGGTAAACGGTAAGGAGATGGCCGACTTTCGTGATAAGCAGGTGACTGTTAAAGTTAACCCCGGTGATGTAATTGCTGTGGACGGCAGTTTTTACAGCCGCAAGCTGCAGTTTAAAGTGGTTAAGATTTCCGGGAACGTGGTTTCTCCCGGAAAGGGGGAAATTATTACAGTTGAGCAAAATGTGGTCCCCTTCCCGGCAGTTAAACTTTCGGAAATAAAAGTAAAATAACTTGTTTGCTTGTCAAAACACGAATATTTCCGGTATAATCATAACAAGACTTTTCAAAACACGGCCTTGAAATCGAATATCGGACCTCGAATAAGGGGATGAAAAAATGGTCCAGAGATACGGGAGTAAAAAAATAGCCGCAATAGCCATCCAGATGGCATTGAGTGAATCCCGGGAAGAAGAAAAGGCATTGAAGGATAAATACCTGCAACTGGGAGTTAAAACTGCTGCTGTGGATTACGGCGGTGAATTTGTCAACGCGGTTAAAAAAATAGTGGAACGGGCGGTGGTGGCTGCAAAAAGAGAAGGTGTCATCAAGGAAACCCATACCGATGAGGGGGCAGTGGCCGGCGCCACCCGGGAAGCGCTTTCGCAAATTATGCCCAAGGCCATCGGCTTGAATGTGGGCGGGAAAATTGGTATCGCCCGGCAATATGACCATATCAGCGTGGCGGTTTATTTTGGTATCGGCCTGCTGCATCTGGACGAGGTTGCCATCGGTTTGGGTCACCGGGCCGTGTCCTGAAGGGATTGACTTTCAGCCTGGTAGCTTTGATGGTGAGTTTTTAGAATGTGACGATTGGGGAGGGGATAAAGCAAACAATGATCCAAGAGCAATGCCAAAATTCGAACAGCGAACAGCGAACACGGGGAGGTCAGGTAGTATGGCGGTACGGGGGATTCGCGGCGCCACTTCGGTGGCCGACAATGATCCCAAATTGATTAAGGAAGCGACGCAAGAGCTTCTGTGTAGGATGGCAGATGAAAACCAGCTTGTTTTGGAGGATGTTGCCAGTGTGCTTTTTACCGTCACCAGGGACCTGAATGCGGCTTTTCCCGCTGCAGCGGCCCGGGATTTGGGTTGGACCCGGGTCCCACTGTTATGTGCTACGGAAATTGATGTTCCCGGCAGTATCCCGGGAATTATTCGAGTGCTTATTCACGTCAATACTGATAAAAAGCAGCAGGAAATCAAGCATGTATATTTAAAAGAAGCGGCAAAGCTACGGGAGGATTAACATTGGCATCTTTGTTGCTGGTTTCCGGGATAAATGATTATTACCAGGCCATGCGGGCTGTTCAAGCCGGTGCCGTGGGCATAGGATTTGTTTTTCATGGCAAGCAGGCCATAAATCCGGAAAAGGCCCGGGAAATTGCCCTGGCGCTGCCGCCGCTGGTGTCAAGAGTGGGTTTTTTTCAGGACGAACCCTGGTACAGCGTCATGGAGATAGTGACCCTCTGTGCCCTGGAAGTAGTGGCTTTTGAGGGCAAGGAAGACGCGGGGTATTTAAAACGTTTCAGCCAGCATGTCCTGAAATACCGTCACCTGCCCGGCGAAATGGGCAATGACTATTTTAGCATTATTGATTACAGCCGTTGGAGGGAAGGAATGGATAACCGCAACCTGTTTATACGCTGCGAACCGGAGCGGGATAAACTACAGCACGTGCAAAAGGCCATCCGGCCTTTTGGCATAGAAGTCCGCGTAAGCAGTGAGGAGGAACTGCGCAAACTGCTTACCGTGATGGACAACTGACCCTGGTAAATGGCAGAATGGTAGCGGGTCAGTGAAGGATTTTGAAAATTAGTTTGTAGAATGGTAGGACGGTAGGAGGGAAGATAGTTTTGCTCCTTCAGGAGTGCTTTTTTATGCCTTTTTCCTTTAATCCCGTCTTATCTCAAAGGGGGGATTATCTGGTTTTTAGTTTTTCCCAAAAAGGATATAATTAAATTATTGGGGGGATCAAGGCATGATTGTTGTAATGAGTCATGATGCAAAAAAAGATCAGATTGATGCAGTTATGGACCGTTTGCAACGGGAAGGATTTGACCTGCATTTATCTCAAGGGGTTTCCCGCACCATAATCGGTATTATCGGTGACAAGACCCGCCTGTCGGGAATGGCCATAGAAGCTATGCCGGGCGTGGAAAAAGCAGTACCCATTCTCCAGCCTTTTAAACTGGCCGGATGGGAATTTAAACCGGAGGAAACTGTGGTGGAGATAGCGCCGGGTGTTGAGATTGGCGGGGGGCAAGTGCATATCATTGCCGGTCCCTGTGCCGTGGAAAGTGAGGAACAGATTTTAACCGTCGCCCGGGAGGTGAAGGCGGCAGGTGCCACACTGCTCAGGGGTGGGGCCTTTAAACCCCGGACCTCACCCTACTCATTTCAAGGCTTGGAAGAAGAAGGTTTAAGGCTTTTGGCAAAAGCCCGGCAGGAGACGGGGCTGCCAGTGGTGACCGAGGTAATGGATATCAAAAATCTGTCGCTGGTGGCAGAATATGCTGATGTGTTGCAGGTAGGTGCCCGCAATATGCAGAATTTCTTTTTGTTGCGGGAACTGGGGGCGGTAGACAAACCTGTCCTGTTGAAAAGGGGTCCGTCTGCAACTATTGAAGAATGGATACTGGCAGCGGAGTACATCATGTCCGGCGGTAATTACAGAGTTATTCTCTGCGAGCGGGGTATCCGCACCTTTGAAACCTACACCCGTAACACTCTCGATCTCAGCGCCGTACCGGCGGTTAAACACCTCACCCACCTGCCGGTAATCGTGGACCCCAGTCACGGTACCGGCAGGTGGCGGATGGTCGCGCCTATGGCCAGGGCCGCTTTGGCTGCCGGTGCCGATGGGTTGATGGTGGAGGTTCACTGCCGTCCGGCAGAAGCGCTGTCTGACGGGCAGCAATCGCTGACACCGGAAAACTTTGCGGAGATGATGACGGAAATGCGCGTATTGGCGGGAGCGCTGGGTAGAGAGATTGCCGGAGGTACAAGGTGAAACTTGCATATTTGGGTCCCAAAGGTACGTTTTCCCACCAGGCTGCCCGCTACTGGGCAGGACAACAACCGCATATTTTAGCAGCTTATCCCACGGTGATGGCAACCCTTTTGGCCGTGGTAAAAGGTGAAGTTGATGCCGCGGTGGTTCCCGTGGAAAATTCCATTGAAGGCAGTGTAAACCTGACCATGGATTTTCTTGCCAAGGAGCATTTACAAAGCGTGACGCAATCAGGTGAAAGCCGTCCGGCCGTGTATTTAAAAATTCAGGGGGAACTGGTACTGGATATTTTGCACTGTCTGGTTGCAAAAGAAGCTGACGAACCCCTGGGGATAATTGTTTCCCACCCTCAAGCCCTGGCTCAATGCCGGGGCTATTTGGAAAGCCGGTTTCCCAATGCCAGGCTGGAGCAGGCAGAGAGTACCGCTCATGCTGCTCGCCTGGTAGCACAGCGGGGCCGGGGGTGGGGGGCTGTCTGCTCCGCTTATGCTGCAGCGGTTAACAACCTGGTGGTACGGGAACGGGGAATTGCCGATATTTCACCCAATCAGACCCGCTTTTTCCTGGTAGGTACTACAGAGGCAAAACCCACAGGTCACGACAAGACATCGTTGATGCTAGCGCTGCCCCAGGATAAACCCGGTGGCCTGCACTCCATTTTATGGGAGTTTGCCAAAGAGGATATTAATTTGACCCGGATTGAATCTCGCCCCAGCAAGAAGGAGTTGGGTGATTATATTTTTTTTATTGACTGCCGGGGGCATTATCAAGTACCGCCGCTGGACCGGGTATTGAAGTTATTGAAAGAAAAAACGGTATTGCTGCATGTTTTGGGTTCTTATCCGGCGTTTTCAACAGGGAGCGATCAGCATGAATAAACTGCAACGGTTAACCATCATCGGGTTGGGTCTCATTGGCGGTTCGTTGGGAATGGCTTGGCGGAAGGCAGGCGCGGCCCGGGAGATTGTGGGTGTGGATATATTGCCTGAAGTTTGCAAACTTGCGGAAAGTATGGGTGCCGTTCACCGGGCAACCCGGGACCTGCAGGCAGCCGTCAGCGACGCCCGGGTAGTTGTGCTGGCGGTACCGGTGGAAAGCATGGAACGGGTGGCCCGGGAAATTGCGGCCGATATTCCCCGGGACTGTCTGGTCACGGATGTGGGCAGCACCAAGGTCGGCCTTACCAACCGCCTGTCAAATATATTTAATACCAAGGGGGTGTATATCGGCGGCCATCCCATGGCCGGGTCGGAACAGGCCGGGATAACCGGAGCGGACCCGTACCTGTTTGAAAATGCTGTTTACATCTTAACCCCGCCGGATGAGAATACGCCCGGTTTGGAACTTTTGACCCGGCTGGTAAAACAGCTGGGTGCCCGCAGCCTGGTGATGTCTCCGGGGCAGCATGACGCTATTGTGGCCGCGGTCAGCCACTTGCCCCACGTGGTGGCAGCGGGGCTGGTAAATACCGTTTCTCAGGTGGAGGAAAACTACCCCCGGACACTGATGTTGGCCGCCGGAGGTTTTCGGGATACCACCCGTATTGCATCGGGAGACCCCGGGCTTTGGCAGGGCATTTGCCGTTCCAATAAGACTTATCTCCTGGAGGTGCTGACGGATTTCCAGAAAAATATCCGGGAATTTACCCGCCTGCTGGCTGCGGATGATGCCGGCGGGATTGCGGAATTTTTCACCCGGGCGCGGGAGACCAGGGAAAGTATTTCCGCCAAGCGCCGGGGATTTTTACCCGGGATATTCGATTTGGTGGTTACCGTACCGGATAGACCGGGTGTGATTGGCTCTTTGGCCCGGCTTCTGGGCGAGAACGGCGTGAACATTGCTGATATTGAAATTTTACGAGTCCGCGAAGGGGACGGCGGTACCATCCGCCTGGGGGTGCAGAGCGCTGAAGCACTGGAAAAGGCCGTGTCCCTGCTTGAAGCCGCCGGCTATCCGGTCAGGAAGCTGTAATGGTAAAAAAAACACAGCGAACTTCGAACCGCGGATAGCATACTTCGAATAAGGTGGTGAATTTGTGTTGCAGGTGAAGTATACGCACCAAATAAGCGGTGAAATCAGCGTGCCCGGCGATAAGTCCCTTTCGCACCGGGCGGTAATGCTGGGCGCCCTGGCCCGGGGGACCACGGTGGTACACGGGTTCTTGAAGGGTGAGGACTGTTTGAGCACCATCGGCTGCTTGCGGCAGCTGGGTGTACCCATTGATGTGGACGGGGACAAGGTGGAAATTAGCGGTCGCGGTGGTGAACTCAGTTCCCCTGCAGGAGTGCTGGATGCAGGTAATTCCGGCACCACCGTCAGGCTGCTGATGGGCATCCTGGCTTCCAGACCGGGATTGTATGCCGTTTTGAGCGGTGACGAGTCCCTGCTGCGCCGGCCCATGGGCAGGGTGGTCAAGCCGCTCCGGCAAATGGGCGGTATCTTGTTTGGACGGGACGATAACAGGCTTTTACCCATTACCGTTTTGGGAAAGGATTTAAAAGGTATCACTTATCAATCCCCTGTCGCCAGCGCCCAGGTAAAATCAGCGGTGCTGCTGGCGGGCTTATCCGCCCGCGGGTGGACCGAAGTGATAGAACCCACCTTGTCCCGTGACCACACCGAGCGGATGCTGCGAGCTTTTGGTGTCAACGTTGAGTGCCATGATACTGCGGTGGCCCTGGCGGGCGGCCAAAGCTTGACGGCCAGGGAAATCCATGTTCCCGGGGATATTTCCTCTGCCGCTTTTTTTATTGTGGCGGCACTGGTTGTTCCTAATGCATCCCTGCGCATAGAAAATGTGGGTATTAATCACACCCGCAGTGGCATTATCGATGCCCTGCGGGAAATGGGGGCGGTTATTCGCCTGGAAAACCGCCGCACCTACGGTTATGAAGAGGTTGCAGACATCTGTGTGGAGAGCTGTACGCTCAAGGGTGCGGTTTTTGGCGGGGATTTGATACCCCGGATGATAGATGAGATTCCGGCTCTGGCGGTGGCGGCTTTGACAGCAGGGGGGCGGACGGTAATTAAAGATGCGACGGAACTGCGTGTCAAGGAAAGCGACCGTATCCATGCCCTGGTAGAAGAACTGGGCAAATTGGGGGCGGAAATTTCCGAACGTCCGGACGGGCTGGAGATTACCGGGGGGAAAAGATTAACGGGAAGCCTGGTTTCCGGCCACGGTGATCACCGCATGGCCATGGCACTGGCAGTGGCCGGTCTTGTTGCCCGGGGGCAAACCACGGTGGAAGGCGCAGCAAGTGTTGCTGTTTCTTTCCCAGGATTTTGGGAAATGTTAAAATCGGTTTCACATGGTTAACTCGTCCTAAATATGATAGAATGGGACGAGGAGGGTTGTTATGTACGGGAATGTGGCCATTGACGGGCCTGCCGGTGCGGGAAAAAGCACTGCAGCCAAGCTGGTGGCGGAAAGACTGGGCTACATATATATTGATACCGGAGCCATGTACCGGGCGCTGACCTGGAAGGTTCTCAAGCTGGGGACGGGCTGGGACCAGGAAAAAATAGTCCGGGTGGCAGAGGGTACCAAAATCGAGTTCAAGCTGGATGAATTGGGTGTTTTGCGTACAATTTGTGACGGAACGGACGTTACCCGGGAAATCAGGCAGCACGCTGTTTCACAGAATGTCTCCCGGGTTGCGCGCATTTCCGGGGTGCGCCGGCGGATGGTGGAACTGCAGCGGCAGATGGCTAAAAATCACCCGGTGGTGATGGACGGCCGCGATATCGGCAGCTGTGTTCTGCCCGATGCGCCCCACAAGTTCTTTCTCACTGCCTCGCTGGACGAGAGGGCCCGGCGGCGATGCCGGCAACTGGAGGAGCAGGGCATAGATTTTAATCCCGAGCAGGTAAAGAATGAAATGAGGGTACGGGACGAAATGGACCGGACCCGGGAATTTGCGCCGCTGGTGCAGGCACCTGACGCCAAGTTGATTGATACCGGCTGTCTGACCCTGGAGCAGGTGGTGGAATTAATTATCAAGGAAATCAGGGGAGAGTAGCCATGCTTTATACTTTTGCCAAAAATTTGTTTCTTATCTTTGTCAAGCTTTGGTTCAGGTGGCATGTGACCGGCAGGGAAAACCTTCCCAAAGAGGGCCCGGTAGTGGTGGTGGCAAACCACGTCAGCCTGTGGGACCCGATCATTTTGGGCATTGCGCTGCCAAGAAAGGTTCACTACATGACCAAGGAAGAACTGTTTCGTATTCCCGTGTTGGGCATGATACTGCCGCATTTGGGCGCTTTCCCGGTGAAACGCGGCAAATCAGACCGGGCGGCGTTGAAGGCGGGACTGGATATCCTGGCTGGGGGAAAAATGCTGGGGCTTTTCCCGGAAGGCACCCGCAGCCTCACCGGAGAATTAAAAGAGTTTCAGGCCGGAGCAGGTTTGATGGCGGTAAAGGGGAATGCCCCGGTGGTACCCGTGGCCATCAAAGGGACACTGGGCCTGAAGTTGGGCTTTAAACGGAAAGTGACCGTGGTTGTTGGCAAACCGGTGCAAATGGATGATTTTCAAGATAAAAAACGTTTCAGTTCAAGAGAATTGACCGCGGCTATGGACAATTTAAAAGAGCGGATTGCCGCCATGCTGAAAACAGTGTAATAAAAATAAGGCAAAACAGACAAATTTTGCGTACAAATGAAGGATTTTAATATTTTTTCACGAACAGAATAATAATGTTTGGCTAAAAAAAACAAAATAACAGTAAGCATCGTATTTTGAGGTGGATATATTGGAAATTATCATCGCGGACTATGCCGGTTTCTGTTTCGGTGTGAAGCGTGCATTACAGATGACCCGGGAAGCTGCTGGTGTTCACCCGCGGCTCAAATCATTGGGTCCGCTGATACATAATCCTCAGGTTGTTGAGCAACTGGAGCGGCAGGGCGTGGGCGTGGCAGACAGTGTTGGGGATGTCACCGACGGTGCAGTAATTATCCGCTCCCACGGGGTATCCCCTGAAATACTGTCCCAGCTTGAGTCCAACGGTGCAAAAATCATTAATGCCACCTGTCCCTTTGTCAGCAGGACACAGCAGTTGGCAAGCAAGTTAACGGAACAGGGCTACCGGGTGGTGGTTGTGGGAGATAAAAATCACCCGGAAGTTATTGGTATTATCGGCTGGACACAGGGGCAGGCCAAGGTCGTGGAAACCCCTGCCGAGGCGGAAGCCTTGGATTTGGAGGGCAAGGTGGCTGTCGTTGCCCAGACCACGCAGCCTGAAGATAACTTTCATAATGTGGTGGAAGTATTAAGAAAAAAGAAAAGTGACATGGTTGTACATAATACCATATGTCATGCCACCCGGGAACGCCAGGAGGAAGCCAGCTTGCTGGCAAGATCCGTGGACCTGATGGTAGTGGTAGGTGGAAAAAACAGTGCCAATACAAAAAAGCTGGCCAAGATCTGTGCCGAAACCGATACCCCCACACATCATATCGAACATGCCCGGGAGTTATGTGCACCATGGTTTAAAGATATAAAGAGGGTTGGGGTGACCGCAGGCGCTTCAACACCAGAATGGATTATTGAGGAGGTAGTTGCGAAAATGACAGAACTAAATAAGGAAGACATCAAGAAAGAAGAATTTGGACAGGGGAAAACTGCTGCTGAGACAGCTGCCGCAGAAAAGGTGGGACAGGAAGCAGAAGAAAATGCTGCTCAGGAAGCTGTACCTACACCGGTAGAGGCTGCGGGAGAGGTTGCTGAAACAGAAGCGGGAGGGACGGCTGGTGCAGAAGCGGAAGGGACCGCTGATGCAGAAATAGAGGAGACTGCAGATGCAGTAGCGGAAGAGCCTGCCGACATGGAAGCGGATGAAACTCAGGAAGCAGTAGAGGCCCACTTGGCGGAAAATATGCCTGAACTGCGTCGGGGTTCTGTGGTGACCGGTACGGTAGTTCAGATTAATGATAACGGAGTAATGGTTGACGTTGGCTGTAAAAGCGAAGGAATCATCCCCTTAAACGAGTTATCAATAAACTGGGTTGATAACCCTGCCGACGTGGTTAACGTTGGCGATGAGGTGACAGTGGAAGTACTGCGGGTGGAAAATGAGGAGGGGCACCCGGTACTGTCCAGAAAACGTCTGCAGCGCCGGCAGGTGTGGGGAAGACTGGAGCAGGCCTGCAATTCCGGTGAGGAAATCCGGGCTGAGGTGACCGAAGTGGTTAAAGGCGGCCTGCTGGTGGATGTGGGTATCAAAGGTTTTGTTCCCGCAAGCTTGGTTGAAAGAGGCTATGTTGAGGACCTGAGTGCTTACGTTGGTAAACAGTTGCGTCTGAAAGTAATTGAGTTGGACCGCAGCAAGAATAAAGTGGTTCTTTCTCAGAAGGCCATTCTTGATGAAGAATTTGAAAAGCAGCGCCAGGAAACCTGGGACTCCCTGGAAGAAGGGCAAAATCGCAAGGGTATTGTACGGCGCATTACCGATTTCGGCGCCTTTGTGGACATCGGCGGTGTGGACGGTTTGTTGCACGTTTCCGAATTATCCTGGGGTCGGGTTGACCATCCCAGGGACGTGCTGGAGGAAGGCCGGGAAATTGAAGTAAAGGTGCTGGGGGTTGACCGTGAGGAAGAACGTGTATCCCTGGGATTGAAACAGCTTACACCCAATCCCTGGAAAACCGCGGCAGAAAAGTATCCCGATGGCACCATAGTGAAAGGAAAAGTACTGCGCACCGCACCTTTTGGCGCCTTTGTGGAGGTAGAACCGGGAATTGAAGGGTTGGTACACATTTCCCAGTTGGCCCACGAGCACGTGGAAAAGACGGAAGATGCGGTGAAACCCGGTGATGAAGTTGAGGTGAAAGTACTGGGTGTTGACCAAGATGCTCAGCGTATGAGTCTCAGCATTAAGGAGACCAAGCCCCGCCCGCAGCGGCAGGCGCCGAAGCAGAAAGGCGAACCCGCGGCTCCGAAGGCTGCTCAGGAGGATGAAAGCGGTGTAAAGATTAGGGACCTGGTGGGGGATATCAGCGGAATGTTGGAAAGAAAGGACGATGAAGAATAGGACGCCGCGAGAGAAGAAAACTGGAACATATTAAATACTTTCTGGAGTCCGAAAATGAGCCTGGAAGCAACGGCATGGAAGACATTTGCCTGGTGCACCAGGCTCTTTGCTGCTTGAAATGGGAGCAAATCGATTCTTCCGTAAGGTTATTTGGCAAAAAGCTGTCCATGCCGGTAATTATTAATGCCATTACCGGCGGTTCGGAAAGCCTGGCGGAAATAAATCGTCATCTGGCCCGGGCTGCCCGGGAGACCGGAGTGGCCATGGCTGTTGGGTCGCAAAGAATTGCTTTGCAGGATAGCGGTGCAGTAGCGAGTTTCACGGTGGTCCGGGAAGAAAACCCCGACGGTGTGATACTGGCCAACGTCAGTGCACTGACCCCTACCAAAGAGGTGGAGCGTGCGGTGGAGATGCTGGCAGCAGATGCCGTGCAGCTGCACTTGAATCTGCCCCAGGAACTGGCCATGGCTGAAGGTGACCGCGATTTTTCCGCTCTTTGCGAGCAGGTGGCCCGGACAGGGGAGAAGCTGGCGGTACCGGTAATGGTCAAGGAAGTGGGATTTGGCATATCCCGGGAAACGGCGCTCAAACTGCAGGAGACGGGAGTGACGTGGCTGGATGTGGGCGGCAAAGGCGGTACCAATTTTTTGGCTATTGAAAGGAGACGTTTTCCCGAAGGCATCGGTAAAATCTTCAGCAACTGGGGAATAACTACCGCTGCCAGCCTGCTGGAAGTAAGAGATACCGGCCTGCCTTACAAACTGGTGGCCAGCGGTGGCATCAAAAACGGTCTGGATGTGGCAAAAACTATAGCGCTAGGTGCCGACCTGGCGGGTATGGCCGGTGTCCTGCTGAAAATCCTGCTGACCCAATCCTACCAAAATCTTGTTACCCGCTTGCATAAGTGCGAGCAGGAACTAAAAACCGCCATGATGCTTACCGGGGCGGAAAACCTGGAGCAGCTTGGCCGGGTACCGGCGGTCATTACCGGTGCTACCAGGGAATGGTGTGTGAGCCGGGGAATCAAGTGGCAGCGGAACTAAGGCTTTTTTAATGTTACCTACAGCAGTTTTCCTTATTTCCACTTTATCAGATTGTTACACAAGGGAAAAAAGTTTTCATGTGGAAATAAACTTATGAAGTGTCTATTGATGCAACCGGATAATTTGCTTTTGTTTTCCGGAGGTGGGAATGTGGCGTTTGATGACAGTCACACGCCGATCTTCGAACTTCTAACATTGCATTTTGGGGAGGTATAGCCTTGCAGGTGTTGGCGTTGGTAGGCAGTCCCAGGGAAGCGGGCAACTGCGATTTGCTGGTGGACCAGGTGTTGCGAGGATGCCGCGAGCAGGCAGGCGCCGCGGTGGAAAAAGTAATGGTTGGTGATCTGAACATCCTTCCCTGCCAGGGTTGTTTGGACTGCCGGGCTATCGGCAGGTGTGACCAGGAAGACGGTTTGCCGCAGCTGGTGGAGAAAATAGAACGGGCCGATGCTTTGGTGGTAGCGGCTCCTATTTATGGAAACCACCTTCCCGGGCAGTTTAAAATACTATTTGACCGTCTGGTAGGAGTAATGCATAAAATAGACAGCAGTGTTCCGGGAAAATTGACCACCTCCAGCAGGTTGGCAAAGAAGGAGCGCCGGCTTGTTCTCATTGCCGTGGCCGGGTCGCCCCGGGAAGAATCCTGTGACCAGGCGCTGTCATTTCTAAAACGGGTATTTACGCCGGAAACCAACGGCGGCAAGGTAACGGAAATACGCGCAATCGGTCTCAGCGCCAAGGGCCAGGTAGCCATGCAGGCAGACCAACTTGCTGGACTGGTGGGTAGATTAAAAGTAGCCCACGCCGGTGAATATGTTCAGCGGATGCTGGAACGCAACCGCAGTTATATGGAAAATGCTTATAAAATCGGGCTGGAGTTAGCAGGGGAAAATTAAGGATTGGGAAATGTATTTTTATGGCGAAAAACAAGCTGCCGGAAAACTTCATAAAGATTTTTGGTACTGCCGGCGCCCGGGTTGCCCAATCCAAGCAGCTGCGGGCTTCCGGTGGCGCCTGGCTACGCCTGACCGGTACAAATCTCCTCTTTGACCCCGGACCGGGTACACTGGTCCACTGTTGGGCCGGGGAGACGCCGTTAAATCCGGCACAATTGGACGGTATACTGTTATCTCACCGCCACCTGGACCACTCCAACGACTTTAACGTTATGGTGGAGGCCATGGTAGAGGGAGGTTTTAACCCTCATGGTCTGGCGGCAGCGCCGGGAGATGCCCTGGAAGGTGATGAACCGGTATTTTTCCGTTACCTGCGGCCCACCGTGGACAAAATTGAAACTTTAACAGCGGGAAATTCCTTTAGAATTGGTGAAATAAGTGTTTCCACACCCATCCGGCACCAGCATCCCGTGGAAACATACGGGTTGGTTTTTACCACCGAGCAATTGAACGTATCTGTGATTACCGACACTCGTTATTTTTCCGACCTGATTGATGCCTATCAAGGTGCCGATTTACTCATTCTCAACGTTACATTTTTAAAACCCTTTCACGGCAGCCTGGCATACCATTTGTCCCTGGAGGAAATAGCGCCGTTAATTTCGGGGATTGCTCCCCGCCTGACCGTGCTGACCCATTTCGGCACCAGTATTTTGCGCAGCAACCCGGACAAGTTGGCTGAAGATTTAAGTGATAAGTTGGGGAAAAGGGTAGCAGCTGCCTATGACGGCATCATCATCGATCTGGATACCCTGGAGATAAGGGAGCGTTAAAACCCAGTGGGGCGGTGTTAAATATGCATGTCTTTGCTTTGGGTGATTTACACTTGTCATTTACCCACCCGGTGAATGAAGACAATTTAAGTATGGCGGCTGAAAAAAAGCCCATGGGTTGTTTCGGAGACCAGTGGCAGGACCACGCGGTAAAGATCTTTAATAACTGGCGGAAGCTGGTGAGGGAAGAGGACCTGGTACTGGTTCCCGGTGATATTTCCTGGGCCATGAAGTTGGCGGAAACGGAATTTGATTTTCAGTATCTCTCCCTGCTGCCGGGCAAAAAGGTTCTTATCCAGGGAAACCACGACTACTGGTGGCACAGTATCAGCAGGGTGCGTGCCGCACTGCCCAACGGGTGCTTTGCCCTGCAAAACGACAGTATTAATTTTCCCGGGGTTACCGTGGCCGGTACCCGGGGCTGGCTCACGCCCAACGACCGCCTTTTTACGGAGCATGATGAGAAAATATACCGGCGGGAGATACAGCGGCTGGAGTTGTCTTTAAAGAGCATCAGGAACAGACAGGATACCCTGGCGGCAATGTTTCACTACATGCCCACCAACCAGAATCATGACAACAATGAGCTGCTTGAGCTGCTGCTGGACTATGCTGTTGATATCTGTATTTACGGCCACCTTCACGGCGAAGAGGCCCATGCCGTGCGCCTGCCTGCCGAAAAGTGGGGGATAAAATTTCATCTTGTCAGTGCTGATTTTATAGACTTTACTCCCAGACAAATAACTTTTGGGGACGATTCTTGACTTGAATACCAATAACTGGCAAAACATCCAAGTCAAGAAGATCGAAATCGCTATCGCGATCGCTTTTAAGAGCCACCAATAAAAAATCCCTAAAAATAAATCCCCTAAAAAAATGAAGAAATTTTACATAAGGGCTTGACAAAGTTCTTGATGGGTGTAAAATATAGTTGCTATATACCTAAGGGGGGTATGGGTAACATGAAACTCATTTTAAAAGAGACTTTTATCTTTGCTTGACACTGACTGATATGTCAGTCATGGTTTAAAAGGAGGTGTTACAGCTAAAAGGAGGTGTTACAGCTAATGGAGCAGAGAAAAAAGCAGTTGCTGGAGGCGGCAAAGGAGGTTATTGCTGAGAAGGGATACCACGGTACCAGGGTTTCGGATATAGTGAAGCGGACTGGAGTGGCACAGGGCACATTTTACCTGTATTTTGAAAATAAGCGGTCTATTTTTAAAGAGTTGATGGACCAGTTTTTTCACCTATTATTTAGCACATTTCGCGATGAAGAAATACTGGGTTTAAAAACCAAAGATGATTACGTGGAACACGTTAAGACAATATACCGGGAAATCTTTCGGGTATTTGAGGAAAACAAGGATCTCACTATCATATTTTTAAAGGAATCGCGAGGCGATGCTGAAGTAGTGGAACTAATAATGGAGTTTTACTGTAGGGTAACGGATTGGACCGCCAAGTATATGGAAATCGGGGTTAAACAAGGTTTGCTTCGACCCAAAGATCCAGTGATTTTAACCCAGTGCTTGCTGGGAATGATTATGCAGAATGTCTACTACTGGTTTGTGGTTCTTGGCAGGAAGGATGTTGAAATTTTAGTTGAGGAACTGGCTGACTTTGAACTTTTTGGGATTCTTAATCATTAACTTTTAAAAGTAATAAGCTTAACTGTTTGGGAGGGAAAAAAATGGCAAATGTTATGCAAAACAAAAAAATTACCGCAGGTTTTGTTGCTGCACTGCTGATTCTTGGGGGATGGGGAGTATTTGCCGTGATAGCTAATGACTCTGACCCGGGAGTAATCCAAACTAGCGGCTTTGTAGAGGGAAACCGGGTGATAATCAGTGCGGAAATCCCCGGCAGGATAATTGAATTGGCTGCGGACGAAGGGCAGCAGGTAAAAAAGGGCCAGTTAATTGCTAAACTTGATGATAAGCAGCTTCGTGCCAAAGTTGAACAGGCAGAAGCCCAGCTGGAAGTGGCTGAAAGCCAGGTGGAACAAGCGCAGCTTGCCGTTGACTTAACCGACCGGCAGTATACCGGGACAGTGGCTCAAGCCAATGCTGCTTTGGAGACGGCCAGGGCCAATGTTAACCAGACCCGGGCGGCTTTGGAGCAGGCTGCGGATGAGGTAAATCGCTACCGTCAGCTGTATGAGCAAGATGCTGTTGCCGAAGCGCAGTATAATGCAGTGAAAAACAATTATAATGCAGCAGAAGCTCGGTATCGCGCTGCAGAAAAGCAGGTACGGCAAGCCGAAGCGGCACTGCAGTTGGCGCAAGACGCTCAGGTTTCCACGGGAAAACGGGGAAGCGATGAGCGCTACAGCCAGGCCGATGCAGCTTTAAAGGTAGCCATGTCCAATAAGCAGTTGGCCCGGGCTGTGCTGGAGGAAGCGGAGGCTGTGCTGGCCAAGACTGAAATCTATGCTCCCAGTGACGGTGTAATTGTCAATAAACTTGTGGAACTGGGCGAAACCGTAGCGCCGGGCACGCCGCTCCTACAGTTGGTAAATATGGACAAGTTAACCCTAAAGGTTTACGTGCCCGGAAAGGATATCGGCAAGGTTAAACTGGGCCAGAGTGCCAGGGTGTATGTTGACTCCTATCCTGAAAAGGCATTCACCGGCAAAGTGGTAAGGGTAGCACAGGAAGCGGAATTTACCCCTAAAAATATACACATGCAGGACGAAAGGGTAAAAATGGTTTACGCTGTAGAACTTGAAGTTGGTAACGCTGGTGGAGCAATCAAGCCCGGTATGCCTGCGGACGCTGAGATTATGACGGAAACTGAAGTGGGCCTCAATAAGTAAAACATCCTTAAATTCAGGGAGAGGTTTTCTATGGAACAAAATGTAATTGTTACCCGGGGATTAACGAAAACATTTGACAGCGTAAAGGCTGTCAACGGGGTGGACTTAAATGTGAAAAAAGGCGAGATATTTGGCCTGGTAGGCCCCGACGGTGCCGGGAAGACTACAACAATCCAAATGTTGTGCGGGATTCTCTCGCCTGCATCCGGTTCGGCCACGGTGGCCGGGGTTGATACCGTCAGCGATGCCCAGAGCCTGGGCGGTAAAATAGGTTATATGTCCGAAGGGTTCAGCCTTTATGGGACTTTATCGGTAGGAGAGAATATAGATTTTTTTGCTGACCTGTACCAGGTGCCTGAGGAAGAAAGGGGAGAGAGAAAAGAAAAACTACTCCGGTTCAGCCGTTTAACCAAATTTATTGATCGACCGGCAGAGAATCTTTCCGGCGGCATGAAAAAGAAGCTTGCTCTCTGCTGTACATTGATGTACTCACCGGAAATTCTCTTTCTGGATGAACCCACCACCGGTGTGGACCCGGTATCCCGTCGTGAGTTCTGGAAACTGATATATGATTTTATTAACGAGGGAGTTACGGTTTTTGTCTGCACACCTTATATGGATGAAGCGGAAAGGTGCGACCGGGTGGCGTTGATGCACCAAGGCAGCATTCTCAAGTGTGACAGTCCCCAGCGCTTAAAGGAAAGCATGAAAGGGAACCTTCTCAGCATCAAGGCCAATCCCCTGCGTCAGGCGGTTGATATACTGCGTCGGCAGTACTCTCAGGTACAGATTTTTGGGGAAGAGCTGCATTTGAAGGTCAGTGATTCTCGGCAGGAAGAAGAAAGGGTTGGGAATTTACTGACTGGTGCCGGGATAGAGGTGGAAGATATCCGGGAGATTATTCCCTCACTGGAGGATATATTTGTATCTTCCATAGATGAGGAGGAAACAGAACAGGGGATGAAAAAAAATTGGCAGCTGCCGGCACCGCAAACAAATGGTGACAGCGGTAAGGGTTTTCAGGAAAATGGCTATTCAGTGGAGGCAGAAGAATTAACAAGAACATTTGGCAGTTTCACAGCGGTGAATAAGGTCAGCTTTAAGGTCAAACGGGGAGAGATTTTTGGCTTTTTGGGGCCCAACGGCTCGGGTAAATCCACTACTATTAAGATGCTGTGCGGCCTGCTGCCGCCCACATCGGGAAAAGCCCGGGTGGCGGGGATGGACATTTTTAAGCATTCCCGGAAGCTGCGTTCTAAAATAGGCTACATGTCCCAGAAATTTTCTCTGTATGATGATCTAACCGCGGAAGAAAACATAGAGTTTTTTGCAGGTGTTTACGGCCTGCGCGGTAATGTTTTAAAGGAACGCAAAGCATGGGCATTGGAAATGGCGGGTCTAACCGGCAAGGAAAATACTGTGACCCGGGACCTTTCCGGCGGTTGGAAGCAGCGCCTGGCTCTGGGTTGCTCCATAATGCACCAGCCGGAGATACTTTTTTTGGATGAACCCACATCCGGGGTTGACCCCATCGCCCGCCGGGAGTTTTGGGATCTGATTTACCAGCTCTCGGAACAAGGGGTGACAGTGTTTGTCACTACTCACTACATGGATGAGGCAGAGCACTGCCATACCATTGCCCTTATTTACTACGGCAACATGATTGCCATGGGGGGTCCCGGTCAATTAAAAGAAGAAAGCCTGGCGGGAGAATTGCTGGAGATAGAAACGCCAAATCCCATGGAGGCGATGGATTTCTTATCCCAAAATACTCCCTATCAACAGGTTAGCGTGTTTGGCAGCACTCTGCACCTTATGGTGGATGATGCGTCGCAAGCTGCTGCCGGGGTTAAACAGGTGTTGGAAAAGAACTACCATCCGGTAAATCGTATTGAAAATGTTCCGCTGACCATGGAAGATTTGTTTGTTTCTTTGATTGAGGCCGAGGATAGGAAGGGGGCTTGAAAATGAGGCGAATACTAGCCATGCTCCGCAAAGAGACTCTGGAAATCAGACGAGATCCCTATTCTTTAGGGATTGCCATTTTGCTGCCGTTGATTATGCTGCTCTTGTTCGGCTACGCCATAAACCTGGATTTAAAAAATGTACAGCTGGCTGTATGGGACCAGGATAAGTCGGCTGAAAGCCGCGAATATATCACGAGTTTCAGCAATTCGGGCTATTTTGTCATTAAAGATCAGGCAGGAAGTTACCGGGATATTTACAGGCTCATGGACCTGGGGGAGGTTGACGCTGCGCTGGTAATTCCGCCGCACTTTTCGGACCGGATACTTAAGGGGCTGCCGACCGAAGTACAGACTGTGGTGGACGGTTCATTCCCGCCTACCGCCAAGGTGGCTATAAACTACGCCAAAGCCATCAGTGAAATGCAGTCGGCCAAGATGGTAAACGGGACGCTGCAGAGAATGGGCCTGCCAGAACTGGAAGAAGCGGTAGCTGTAGAGCCCCGGGTTTGGTATAACCCTTCCCTGGAAAGCAAAAACTTTATCGTTCCCGGTTTGTTTGGCGTATTACTGATGGCTTTTCCGCCGCTTTTATCGGTATTGGCGGTTGTACGGGAGAAGGAGCGGGGTTCTATCCAGCAGGTGATGATATCCCCCATCAAGCCCCATGAGTTCATTTTAGGCAAGCTCTTACCTTACGGTGTGATTGCTTTTATGGAAGTACTGGTGATTTTGGTTGCTGCGGTATTTTGGTTTCAGATACCGGTTAAGGGAAGCCTGCTGCTCTTCTTATTGTTATCGGTTATCTATGTGATGTGCACCGTGGCTATCGGTTTGTTGGCATCTACCCTTACCAGGTCCCAGGTGGTAGCCATGTTGTTGGCCCTGGTGATTACGGTGATGCCGTCAATGTTGTTTTCCGGGTTTGTCTATCCCATATTCAACATGCCCATATTCTTTCAGTATTACACCTATCTCTTTCCCGCCCGGTTTTTTATAGAGATTTCCCGGGGGATTTTCCTGAAAGGAAACGGGCTGAGCTACCTCTGGGTGGATATATTATGGCTGCTGGGCTACACGATGGTTATCATTGCCCTGGCTTCGATGCGGTTTAAAAAGAAGGTTGCGTAAGGGGGAATTACGGTGTATACACGCTTGAAGTCGCTGGTAAGAAAAGAATTTATTCAGTTTCTCCGGGACAAGGCGATGGTTTTCCTAGTGCTTTACATCTTTATGGAAGTGGCTATTTGCGGCTGGGCTTTATCCCTGGATGTAAATAATCTTCCCGTGGCCTTTTATGATGTGGATAAATCTGCGGAGAGCCGGGAACTGGCGAACCGGTTTCGCAGTTTGGAAAACTTTTCCGTGGATTACTTTGTCAATGAGCCCGGTGCCGTGGATGAATTGGTCAAAAGCGGCAAGGTAGATATGGCTGTCATTATTCCCGGGGACTATTCGCGCGATTTATCCCGGGGCCTTAAGACAAAGGTGCAGCTGGTAGTGGACGGTTCCAACTCACAAATTGCTGCCACGGCGCTGGGTTATGCATCACAGGTTATCCGGGACTTCTCGCAAGGTATTGAGATTGAACGTTTAGGAGTGGACCGCAGGGCGCTGGAGGCCATGCCGGTAATCAATAACAGCATCAATGTGCTCTATGACCCGGAACTTAAGTTTACCCACTTTAACCTGCTGGTCATGGTTGCCCTGGCGGCGCTGTTTATTGGCTTGCTGCTGGCTGCCGGTGCCATAGTGCGGGAGAAGGAAGCGGGTACATTGGAACAGTTAATGGTGACTCCCATCAGTTCAGCGGAGTTTGTGATAGCTAAGATTTTGCCCATGGGCATCATCAAAATGGTTGGGCTTGGTGTGGGTGTGGCCATTGCCATGATCCTCTTTGATGTTCCCTTGAAGGGCAGCTTGACGTTGTTCTTCCTGCTGTCCACCTTAATCTTTTTTGCTGCCATGGGGTTGGGAGTTTTTCTGGCAACCTATGCGAAAAATTTACAGCAGGTGCTGCTTATGAGCTTTCTTGTCATGTTTCCCATAATGTTTTTATCGGGAACCATGGTACCGGTTTCCAGCATGCCGTCGGTACTGCAGTGGATTTCCTTCTTAAGCCCGCTGCGGCATTACATAAAAATCGTGCTGGGTATATTTCTGAAAGGCGTGGGAATGGAGGCATTGTGGAGCCACACCCTGGCACTGGGAGTATTTGGGCTGGCAATTTTCTGGCTTAGTGTGCGTCGGTTAAACAAGGGATTGGTATAAAAAGTTAGGAGGAGAAGACCGGTGAAAAAATTTTACGTTGTCATAGTTGCTGTATTATTGTTGGTGCTGCCGGCCAGTTCTATTTTTGCAGAGGCCACTGAAGAAACGGGTTTAAAGCTTTCATTGGCGGAAGCTGTTAACTATGCACTAGAACACAACCCCAACGTGCAGCTGGCCCGGGTAACTTTGGAGGAAGCCGAGAAAAAGCTGGATGAGGCAGAAAACAACCAAGATAACATGGAAGATGCCGTGGATGCGGGCTATACACCTTCTTTTGAGGAAAACAAAGCACTGGATTATTATCCTGACGCTGCTAAAAGAGGTTTTGATCTTGCTGAAGTCAATTTGGACTACACCAAAAGATCAGTTCGATTGGCAGTGGAACAGGCATATTATAACGTGCTCAGTGCAGAAATAAAATTGCAAGCAAATGAGGCTGCGTACCGCAGGATGATTGAGCAGCAAAAAAATGCCGAGGTCCAATTTGCGGCCAAAACCGTGGCAAAAAATGATTTATTAAATGCTCAAGTACAGGTTGCCAAAGCACAGGTGGATTTAAACACCGCCAAAAAAGACCTGGCCGTTGCCCGAATGGAACTAAACCGTGCGCTGGGCGTAGAATTAAATAAACAGTACCGTTTGACAACTAAATTAGCATATGTACCGGCCGGAGAGTTAAATTTGGAGGAAATAGAGGCCCGGGCCGGGGAAAAAGATGCAGAATTGGCAGCGGCCAGAGTGGTATACGAAAATAGTAAAGATGCCTTTGAATATACGGCAAAATACTATACTCCCAATGTATATAAGTACAGGGAGGCAAAGCTTGACGCAGACCGGGCTGAAGTATCCTACCAGGAAGCTAAAAAGGATCTGCAGCTAAGGATATTTAAGGCTTACCAAAACCTGCTTGTTGCAGATGATAATTATAATATGCTGGTTAAGAGCGTGGAGCAGGCCCGGGAAAGTATGCGTCTTGCGGAAGTGCGCTACCGGGCAGGCGTAACCACCAATTTGGAAGTACTTCAGGCTTCAGAGGTACTAAGAAAACAAGAATTACTGGCAGCTCAGGCACTGCATAACTTTAATCTTTTAAAAACCCAGTTTAGTTATTTGATATTTTACTAGCAGGGGGAGAAAGAATTAAGCTGTCCACCCTAAATTAATACACATTTTTCGCACCTTTGAACAAGACAATGCGGAATTTATTTTAGTCATCTTATTCACGATCGTCCGCTGGTTTCATATGGATTCATGCGTAGAAGGGGAGTGTGAATTATTTTGTGTAAATGGGTAATTCCATCGAATAATGGTGCTGGAAGGGAAAAACATTTCTTTTGAAGAAGCATGTTTGCTGGCGGAAACAGCCGCCGGTGAACTTCCGGCTCTTTTGGCGGCGGCCAATCGTATCCGGGAAAAATTTGCCGGCAAAAAGGTGGATTTGTGTGCCATTGTAAATGCAAAGTCAGGGAAATGCTCTGAGGACTGCAAATATTGGGCCCAATCAGCGCATCACAATACCGAGGTGGATGTATATACCCTCTTACCGGCGGCCACCGAATTATTGATGATATTCAGATGATAAAAGACATGGGTCTGAAAGTGTAGATTGGGTACAATAAAATGGGGACAGCAAAAAACTGTCCCCATTTTTGTGGTGTGCCCGGCATGTCCGCCGACCCGATATTCTTAAATCAATGGATAGTTTTTAGTCACTGGGGAAAAATAACCTGTGAAGAATACTTATGCCGGAAGGAGAGTGTTTTATGGCAGGGTTTCCCATAGGAATGATTGCCTTATTGGTTGTATCAATCTTGATTTATTTTGGCCTGGCCCACCGGGTATTGGACCGGATGCGCCTGACGGACAAGGCGGCGCTGGCGGTGATTGCCGCCATGATAATCGGCAGTTTCATTGACATCCCGCTCACCACCGGTACCGTCGATACCAGCATCAATGTGGGTGGCGGTGTCATTCCGGTGTTGCTGGCCTTATATGTCCTGTTCAGGGCCGGGACTGCCAAGGAATGGATACGTACCCTTGGTGCCACTGCCGCCACAGCAGTTGCCATCTGGTTTATCGGCAGCAGGGTGATGAGCGGCGACCCCGGGGCAAGATTTGACGTCCTTGACCCGCTTTGGGTCTATCCAATCGTTGGCGGCGGTGTCGCTTATCTTTTGGGACGTTCCCGCCGGGCGTCATTTATTGCCGCTACCCTGGGTGTGTTGAGTTTGGATGTGATCAACTACTTTTACCTGGCTACTCGGGGCATCGGCGGCACGGTAGCCATCGGCGGCGCCGGAGCCTTTGATGCCATAGTCCTGGCCGGGCTGGTGGCGGTGTTGTTAGCCGAAATAGTCGGCGAAAGCCGGGAAAGGCTGCAGGGTGGACCCGCCACGGAAGGCAGGCCGGAGGAGTTGGTTCGTGGTCTCAAGAAACCCGGTCTGGGAACGGGTGAGGAAATACATCGTGAACGTGGAGAAAACAGGACGGATGGAGACAAAGAGCAAAACAGGGTGGAAAGGGGTGTTGACCGTGAATAAGGGATTGCGATTTGGTGCTGCTCTGATAATGGTATTGCTGGGAATGCTCGTTATCGGCGGGCAGCAGGCTTATCAAGCTGCCTTAAAGCCGGAGATTGACATCCCCTTTGTGGGCCTGTTTGAAGGGGAGCGACAGGACGGTGGCTATTTTACCATTGTGGCTTCCCGGGGGGAAGTGATCAGTAAAACCAGCCATATGGTTTACCCCGAGGACGAAATTATCACGGCAGACAATAAGCTGTACCGCATTGAACGGGTCAGTGGTGACACAGCTTATGCCAAATATATTAAAGATGTGGAAATGCCTGCTGTCGCCGGGCGGGACTTTACACCGGTAAACAGCACCGTACCGGTACAGGGCGGCAATGCCAGAAATCTAATTGGCATTTACCAGACCCACAACGACGAATCCTATGTCCCTTCCGACGGCACGGAATCCATTCAGGGTAAAGGCGGCATTATTGACGTGGGGCGGAATCTTTCTCAGGACCTGAAGAAAATGGGTATCAATACCGCCTGGAGTGATGCCAACCACTTGCCCCATGACCAAAATGCCTATAAACGTTCAAGAAGAACAGCCTTTAAATTATTGAAGAAGAGGCTGGCGGCGATGATTGACGTCCACCGGGACGGGATACCCGACCCGGACTTTTACCGGGACAAGATCAGCGGTGAGCCGGTCACCAAAATCAGGCTGGTGGTGGGCCGGCAGAACCCGAATATGCAGGCTAATTTGGATTTTGCCAAACGTATTAAAGCCCAGTTGGACAGTATACACCCCGGGTTGATTAAAGAGATTTTTATGGCCAAGGGGAATTACAACCAGGACCTGTCTCCCCGGGCAATACTGATTGAGGCCGGTACCCATACCAATAAAAAAGAACGGGCCATTAACGGTGTGCAGCTGTTTGCCGATGCCTTACCGAGAGTACTGGGTATTGCCACCGCCCCGGGCAAGGCCGGCCCCGGACCTGTCAATCCCGGACAGGCGGAGACCACCAACCCGCCCAGTACCGGCGGTGACTGGACCAGTTTGCTTTGGGTTTTGGGCGCCCTGTTGGTTGGCGGTGGCCTGTTCCTATTAATCAGTACCGGCAGCTGGCAGGAGTCCTGGAAAAAACTGAAAAAGTTCGGTACCGGTGAAGAATGGGCCAACTACCTGGGGCGTACCAAGAAGGACAAGCCGGGCAAAAAAGGAAATGTGCTCCAGTCACAGATAAACGAAAAAGTTTTCCGCATTGAGGAAGTGGAGGAAAAGCTGGCAGACACTAACGATGAACGTGCCAACTACCAAAAAGATTAGTTACAAAAAAGCTTATTTCGAACTTCGAACCTCGAACATCGAACGTCGAAAAGGGGAGGAACAAGCAGTTGAATGAATATATCGTCGCGGTAGTGACAGGAATCATTATGGGTACTGCCGCCCGCCTGTACATGCTGCGGTCAGATTATCGCCAATTTCCCGGCTACCCTCACGGGTACGTTACCCACCTTGGCTTGGGGGTTATTGCCGCAGCACTGGGCGCGGTGGCAGTTCCCGCCTTGCTGGAAAAGGAATTTACCGCCGTCACTTTTCTTGCCCTGGCAGCGCAGCAGTTCCGGGACATTCGCAATATGGAGCGGGAATCCCTGTCGGAACTGGAAGAGTTGGCTTTAGTTCCCAGGGGCAAGGACTACATTGAAGGTATCGCCCGGGTTTTTGAGTCCCGCAACTACCTGGTGATGTTTACGTCGCTGGTGGCCAGTCTGGTAACCTTTTATAGCGGTTGGATATACGGCGTGCTGGCAGCTGTCCTGATTATTTATGCGAACACTTATTTGATGAAGGGGAAGGTTGTGGGTGATATAGCCGAGATTATCCCCTGTAAGCCCCATTTTGAAGGGGCTTTGTTAATGGTGGACAATATTGTGATTATGAACGTGGGTTTGACCGAGTCCCGGAGAAAAATTTTAAAAGAGGGACTGGGGGTAATAATCAAACCCAAGGATGACAATGGCCGGGCTACTTTAAACAGTGTGGGCCAGCGCCAGGCCATCCTGCAGGTGGCTGCCAGCCTCCTAGGCAGCAAAAAGGAAGTCGGTGAAGTGGAATGGACGCCTCTGGCCAGGAAAGATATCGATACCGGAAAAATTGGCCTGTTTATTCTCCCACTGGAACCGGATATCAAGCCGCTGATAAAGGCCATCAAGATGACGCCGGTATTGGAAAGCAGTAAGGTTAAACCGCTGATGTCCGGACCGGGGCGCCAGGCTGCAGATTAGGGTGATATTGATGGATGTGGAATTGAAACAGCGCATTTTGGCATTAATAGTGTTGGATGAAGTTAGGGACCGGGTTTCGCCGGGGGAAGCCCCCGCTTTTTACGTAAAGACAAAAAAGGAACAGGAGTGGCTGGCCTTAATCATGAGCCGGACCTTGATGGCCATGGCCCACGACCTGGAGAACGGTATTTATATGCTTGTAAAACATTAGGGGACGGTTCCTGACTTAAATTCCATAAACTGGAAACAGGTACCGCGTTTCCTTTACAGAAACCGGTATTCAAGGCAGGAAACCGTCCCCATTGAAAGGGAGGGAAAAAATGAAAATCATTTACCACTGTTTTGGTGGTTCTCACTCGTCTGTAACCGCGGCAGCGCTTCATTTGGGACTGATACCGGAGACCAGGCTGCCAAAAGCCGGCGAATTAAAGCAGATACCATATTTTGACCGGCAGCTTGTCGAAGATCACGGGGATTTTAAATATATGGGTGCGGACAGTGAAGGAAATGAAGTATATATCGTGGGAAAACGCAATTTGGGTCCGATGTTTGAGCCGTTAATCCGTGGTTTGGCGCGGGTTTTTTCTATTCCCCAGGATGACCTGCTGATAGTGGATACCATGTCCTGCGTCAATTGGCTTATGGTTGTGGGCGGGATTTTATCCCGCAGGCTGGGTATCGTCTGTGTGGGGCGCCCGATTGTTATTTTCGGCACCCGCCAGTCCCATGCCAACTTTGTTAAGCTTGTTGACCAGGTTAAGACAACCATCATGCAGCTAAAGGAGTCAAAGAAGTGAAAATATTTTATTATTGTCACAGCGGTGTTCATGCCAGTGTTGTCACCGCCGGCATTCATTTGGGGCTGCTGCCAGGGGATAAAACCGCATCAACGAAAGAGATCCTGGCCCTGCCCCATTTTGACGACCGGCAGGGCTATCCCGCGGGCACACCGTTTTTTATCGGGAAGGATGAGTGGGGGAACCAGGTGTACACCTTGCCCGTGGGCAACGAAAAGCTTCTTGTACCTAGGACTGTGCGCCGCTTTTTGGACTTGTACGGTCTTCCTCGGAATGGTGTGCGTCTGGTGGACGCGTTGAAGTACACCACGGCGGCATTAAAATGGGGTGGCTACCTGTCATTGGACCTGGGTTTAAAAGCGGTGGGGAGACCCCTGGTCTTGGCGTCCATCAGAAGGACCTATCCCAATTACGTCAAGCAGGTCCGGCGATTGCAGGAGGAACTGGGCTATTTGAATTAACTTGACTGGTGTATTAATATGATAGATAATAAGGGGGATAATGGATGGGGTGGCAATATTATGAGCAGTGGCTTGAAAGTCGAGCGCATCAACCCCGGTTCCATTGCTGCAGAAATAGGAATGGAACCGGGAGATGAAATACTGGCGGTCAATGGACGAAAAGTGGAAGATTTACTGGATTATCGCTACTTGACTGCTGAAGCAGCGCTTACCCTTTACCTGCGGAAAGGCAGCGGTGAGGAATGGCTGGTGGATATTGAAAAGGATACGGGAGAGGATCTGGGCATCGAGGTTGAGGATTTCGGTAACATCCGGCAGTGTGCCAATAAATGCCTGTTTTGTTTTGTCGATCAAATGCCGCCCGGAATGCGGGACAGCCTCTATGTTAAAGACGATGACTACCGGCATTCCTTTCTCTTTGGCAACTTTATCACCCTGACCAACGTTACTCCGTCCCAATTGGAACGGATAGCGGCACTAAAACTCAGCCCTCTTTACGTTTCCGTACATACAACCAGTCCCGTTCTCAGGCAGAAAATGATGGGCAACCCCCGGGCGGGCGGAATAATGGAACAGCTTACCTTTTTAGCCCGGAACCATATCACCCTGCATACCCAGGTGGTGCTGTGCCCGGGGATAAACGACGGGGCCGAGTTGGAAAAGACCGTCACTGACCTGTCCGCTCTCTGGCCCGCGGTGCAGTCACTCGCCGTTGTGCCCGTCGGTCTTACCAGATACCGGCGGGGGTTGACAAGGATTAAACCCTTTACTGCGGATAAAGCCAAAGAGATTCTGACCTTAATTGAAGCCAAACAGCGGGAAATGTTGGCGAAATTCGGCAGCCGTTTTGTTTTTGCCGCGGACGAATTTTATCTGAAAAGCAAGCTCGATGTGCCGCCGGCAGACCATTACGAAGGTTTTCCCCAACTGGAAAACGGCGTGGGCCTGGCACGGCAATTTTTAGACGGCTGGCAGCGGGCAATGGCCCAAAAGTTGGTTCCCCCTGCCGGGGAACAACAGTTTTTCATTGGCACCGGTTGGGCGGCAGCGCCGCTGCTGCACCGGGCAGCGGTATCCCTGGTACAAAAGTTTCCTGCTGTCAATATCAAGGTTGTAATCCTGGACAATTATTTTTTTGGCACTAGTGTAACGGTTGCCGGTCTGATAACCGGTGGGGATGTGCTGAAAAATATCATGCAAAAGCTCACTATTCCTGAAAGAAAGGGCGGAATGCTGCTGTTGCCCGATGTGATGCTGAAAGAGGGGACAGAGCTTTTCCTGGACAACCTGAGTGTGACAGAAGTATCCCGGCAGTTGGACATGCAGATTGAAGCGATAAGCACGGAACCGGTAGCGCTGCTGGCCGGACTGGGCTTTGGGGGGTTGTCATGAAACCGGTAATTGCCATAGTGGGTCGGCCCAATGTCGGCAAATCGACACTGTTCAACAGGATATGCGGCGGCCGTGCCGCTATTGTCGAGGATACTCCCGGCGTTACCCGGGACAGGCTGTACCGGGATGCCACCTGGCTGGGGCGGGACTTTACCCTGATAGATACGGGTGGATTGGAATTCAAGGAAGAGGACAGTCTTACCGGCCAGGTCAAAAAACAGGTTGAGGTGGCGCTGGAGGAAGCAGACGTAATCATCCTGGTGGTGGACGGCAAACTGGGCATTATACCTGATGATTACGCGGTGGCGGAACGGCTGCGCAAGACCAAAAAACCCGTGATTTTGGCGGTAAATAAGGTGGAACGGTTTGACAACCCTGCCTTTATGGAGTTTTACCAGCTGGGCCTGGGGGAACCCATTCCCGTTTCCGCCATGCACGGTATGAATGTGGGCGACCTTTTGGACCGGGTGACGGAGGCCATGCCCGACTTGCCCGCGGATGACTACGAACCCGACGTTATTAAAATCGCCGTGGTGGGCCGGCCCAACGTGGGCAAATCATCACTGGTGAATATTTTTCTCGGCCGGGAACGGGTGATTGTCAGCGACATGCCCGGGACCACCCGCGATGCCATCGATACGGTCTTCAGGCGCAACGGGCGGCAGTACGTGGTAATTGACACTGCGGGCTTGCGCAGGAAGAGCAGGGTCGAAAACCCCACCGAACGCTACAGTGTCATCCGCTCTCTCAGGGCCATTGACCGTTCCGACGTGGTGTTGATGATTCTCGACGCTGTTCAAGGCGTCACCGAACAGGATAAAAGAATCGCCGGCTATGCCCACGAGGCGGGTAAAGCCACGGTGCTGGTGGTTAACAAATGGGACATGGTGGACAAGGATGCCACCACCATCAACCGTTTTGAGGCGGAGATACGCCGGGAACTGGCTTTCCTGCATTACGCACCGACGGCATTTACTTCCGCATTGACCAAAAAGCGAGTCTATCAGGTGCTTGATCTGGTGGACTTTGTTGCGGAGCAGGCTGCCCGCAGGGTAACCACCAGTGTGCTTAATGACGTGTTGGCGGAGGCCACCCGTTTGACCCCGCCGCCCGCGGAAAAGGGAAAACGGTTAAAGATTTTTTATGCCACCCAGGCGGGAGTGAAACCGCCGAAGTTTATTCTCTTTGTCAACGAACCTAAGTTACTGCATTTTTCATATAAACGTTATCTTGAAAACCAGTTAAGGCAGGCCTTCGGTTTTGAAGGCAACCCGGTTTGGCTGTTGATACGCAAAAGGGAAAAGTGATACCGCTCGTGAGACTGTTGTGATCAAGCCGCTTGTAGCCGGCGGAAAAGTAAGGGGGCGGAAAAGTTGCTTAAACTGCTGGTATTGGTGTTCAGTTACCTGCTTGGCTCCATTCCCATGGCCTTTGTCGTGGGCAAATACTGGCAGGGAATTGATATCCGCAGGTATGGCAGTGGTAATGTGGGTGCAACCAATGCTTTCCGCATTATGGGGCCGGCCGCGGGTATCCTGGTGCTGGCAGCCGATGTTTTGAAAGGCCTTGTTGCGGTTCTTGTCGCCCGTCATGTGGGAGGGCCGTTTTTGGTGGTGACTGCCGGTTTTGTCGTGATGTTTGGCCATACCTTCTCCGTGTTTCTCCGGTTTCGCGGCGGCAAGGGTGTGGCCACCGGTGCCGGCACCTTTTTGGCCATTGCACCCAAGGTAGTGTTCTGGGCTGTGGTAGTGTTTGTGCTGGTAGTTGTACTGTCTCGCTATGTTTCCCTGGGTTCCATTCTTGGTGCAGCCAGTGTGCCGCTATTTTTAATACTCTATCACCGCCCTTGGCCCTACGTAATTTACGCACTTGTGGCTGCTTCCTTTGTAATTTACAAGCACCGGGCCAATATTACCCGCCTGCGTAACGGCATGGAACCCAGGATTACCGAGCGATTTCGATAGGGGTGTGTTATTGTGGACGGGAAAGTTGCAGTTATCGGTGCCGGGAGCTGGGGCACCGCTTTAGCCATTTTGCTGGCGGAAAAAGGAATTGATGTTACCCTTTGGGCCCGGCGGGAGGAATGTGTGGCGGAGATAAACGAGCAAAGGACCAACCACCGTTACCTGCCGGATATTGAAATACCCGAAAACATTACCGCCACCGGGGACCTGGAAGCTGCCGTGCAGCGAAAAGAGGTGTTGGTACTGGCAGTTCCTTCCCAGGCGGTGCGACCAGTGGTGAAAGATATCGCCCCACTGCTTGACAGCCATGAGGCCATTGTCAACACTGCCAAGGGATTGGAAAGGAAAACCGGTCTGTGCTTGAGCCGGGTGATGCTGGAGGAACTGCCTTCCGACCTGAAAGATAAAGTGGCGGTGCTGTCCGGCCCCAGCCACGCTGAAGAGGTGAGCCGCCACCTGCCCACTGCAGTGGTGGTATCTGCCGTGGAAAAAGAAGTGGCCCGTAAGGTGCAGGACCTGTTTATGGCTTCGTCGTTTCGGGTTTATACCCACCCGGATTTGACGGGCGTTGAACTGGGCGGGGCGCTGAAAAACGTCATCGCCCTTTGTACCGGCATTTCCGATGGTTTGGGTTACGGAGACAATACCAGGGCTGCTTTAATGACCCGGGGCCTGGCGGAAATAGCCCGCTTGGGCGTGGCCATGGGTGCAGAGTTGATGACTTTTGCCGGCTTGGCAGGT
>CAZGXM010000026.1:30887-32494 GCA_964529795.1 uncultured Thermoanaerobacteraceae bacterium | reverse complement strand
GTAATAGGGCAGCAGGAAAGATAGCATGCTCTGGAATTTTTCCAGGAAAGTGCGGGTCACCGGCGCGTTGAGCACATAGTCCTTTACCTGTTTATCTTGACCGGTAAAATGGCGCAGGTGATTTACATAATGCGGATTGGGAAGAAAACGCACGTCCATTACCAGGTCGGCATCCAGAGGGATACCGTATTTAAAGCCGAAGGACATCAGCGTCACTACCAGGCGGTGGTCCTTGGCATCAGCGTAGAGGTCAATTACCTGTTCTTTCAGCTGGTGAACGCTTAACTCCGAGGTGTCAATGATTTTACTTGCCCGGCCGCGCAGTTCCTGCAGCCGCTTCCGTTCCTCGATGATTCCTTCCAGTATCCGCCCCTGGGAGGACAAGGGGTGACGCCTTCTGGTTTCTTTAAACCGTTTCACCAGCGTTTCATCAGAAGCTTCCAAAAACAGTATTTCATAGCTGTGCCCCTGGACATCCAGGAAAGTCAACGCCTCAAAGACAGATTCAAAGAACCTGCCGCCGCGAATGTCCATCACCAGCGCTACTTTTTGGATTTCTTCATCGGCTTCACCAAACAGTTCCGCAAACCGGGAAATCAAATTGGGCGGCATATTGTCCACGCAAAAATAACCCAAGTCTTCCAGTGCCCGGACAGCCTGCGTTTTGCCCGCTCCCGACAAGCCGGTTACAATAACTAGCTGCACTTCATCACCCCCCCGGGGACTGCCATACACTAATCAAACCTCACGTTTACCACCCGTTCCGCAGGGACACCGGCCTGCTGCAGCAGCGCCCAACCGGCGTCCAACTCACCCACGGTTTCGGGGTAGTGCGCATCACTGTCAATAATGAATTCTACTCCGTGGTCGCTAACCCTTTTAATTATGGAGGGAGTTTGAAACCGTTCCCGATGGTGGCCGGTATTTATTTCAAAAAGAGCGCCGGTACGGGCACAGGCCCGGGCCACTTCTTCAAAATCAACGGGCATCTGCAGCCCCGGGTGGGTAAGAATATCCACCGGGTGTTTTTCCAGCGCCGCCACCACCGCCCTGGTATTGATTTCTCTGACCTTTTCGCGTACCGCCGCTGAAACCCTGTAAATCTGGTTAGGTAAGACAAATCTATACCCGTCCTGCCAGCGGCGGGGAAAAATGTACGGGTGCAGGCCCACCAGCAGTAAATCCAACTGCCGGTAAACCGGGGCCGGAATGTCAATCTCCCCGTCCAACCCGATAACATCAGCTTCCACACCCACCAGCACCTTGATGTTTTGGTCTTGCGAAACCTTTTCCGCCTCTTTTTTAATTTCCAGCAGCTGCTCCGGTCCCCTGACTCCCACGCCGATATTTGCCGGGCCGTGGTCGGTAATAGCTATTTTCTCCAGTCCCTTCTTTAAACCTGCTTGCATCATTTCCTCAACAGTGCCCCGGCCGTCGCTGTACTTGGTGTGCATGTGCAGGTCTGCGGTAAACTGCATCTGCGTTTCCTCCTTCGGTTCCAGCTGCCCTTACCCGTTCAGCACAAACTTGCGGATGGCCTCGGCTACCCCGTCATCCTCCTGTTTGGCAGTGACGTAATCCGCCGCTTTCTTTACTGCCTCCCGGGC
>CAZGXM010000026.1:0-30787 GCA_964529795.1 uncultured Thermoanaerobacteraceae bacterium | reverse complement strand
GCCTCCCGGGCAGAAATGCCCAGCCATTGGGCCACAGCCTGGATACCCCGCCCTTTGGTGGCTTCCGGGTGTAAAAACTCCAGGAAGTAGTTTTTCGACCTGGTAATGTATAATTTATCACCGTAAATGCTCCAGCAGCTGGCGGGCGGCCTTTTCGTTCATCCCCGGCACCGCCGCCAGTTCCTCCAAAGCGGCCTCGCTGATTCTTTTCACCGAACCGAAACAGCGCAGCAGCGCCTGCTTGCGCTTGGGGCCGATGCCGGGCACCTCGTCCAGCAGCGAGCGCCTGGAGTGTTTTTGCCTCAGTTGCCGGTGATAGCTGACGGCAAAACGGTGCGCCTCATCGCGGCTACGCTGGAGCAGGTACAGCCCCTCGCTGTTTTCCGGCAGCCTGACAGGCTGCGGGTTTCCCTCTCTAAAAAGGAGTTCCTCTGCCTTGGCCAGGCCAAAAGTGGGAATGTCCGCCACGCCCAGTTCCCGCATCACCCGGCGGGCCGCACCGAGCTGCCCCTTGCCGCCGTCCACAATCACCAGGTCGGGCAGGACATGGAAGCCGTCAGCTTTCTCTTCCTTTACCCGCCGGAAGCGGCGGCCGATTACCTCGGCCATGGAGGCAAAGTCATCAGCACCGGCTACCGTCTTAATTTTAAACCGGCGGTAATGGTCGGTTTTGGGCTGGCCGTCGACAAACACCACCATGGACCCCACGGGGTTGGCGCCCTGGATGTTGGAAATATCATAGCACTCTATGCGCCGGGGCAGTTTTTCCAGGCCCAGCCTCTCCTGCAGTTCTAACAGGGCTTTTTCCCCGCTCATCTCCTTCTTCCGCCGGGACAGTTCCTCTTCCTGCAGCTGCATCAAGGCATTGCGGGCCACCATTTCCACCAGTTTCCGCTTTTCACCCCGTTGGGGTACTTTCAGGTAGACCTTGCTGCCCCGTTTTTCTCGCAGCCACTCGGCAATCAGGTCCTCATCCTCCACCGGTTCCTGGAGAATGATTTGCCGGGGCGGTTGTTCCACCCGGCTGTAGTACTGCTTGATAAAGGCCGTCATTACGTCGCTGCGGGACATTTCACCGGTACCCTTCAGAAAGAAATGATTCCTGCCCAAAAGTTTCCCCTGGCGCACGAAAAAGACCTGCACGCACACCTCGTTGTCCCCCCGGGCAAAGGCAATGATGTCCTGATCTTCCAGGGCTGAGGAAATTATTTTCTGCCGGGCCACCACTTTCTCCACTGCCTGCAGTTGGTCCCGCAGTTTGGCCGCCTTTTCAAATTCCAGCTGTCCGGAAGCCCTGTTCATCCGTTCCTGCAGGCGCCTGATCACCCGATCCTGTTTCCCCTCCAGGAACAGTACCAGTTCCCGTACCATTTCCCCGTATTCCCCTGCGCTCACCCGGCCACTGCAGGGGGAGAGGCAGCGCTGGATATGGGCGTTGAGACAGGGGCGGCTTTTTTTATCCACCACCGGCTGCTTGCAGCTGCGCACCGGAAACAGCTTCTGCAGCAGTCTCAATGTTTCCCGCATGGCCCCCACCTGGGTGTAGGGGCCAAAATACTTGGCCCCGTCTTTTTTCATGGAACGGGTAACCACCACCCGGGGAAATTCCTCATTGACCGTGACTTTAAGGTAGGGATAGTGCTTGTCATCTTTCAAATTGACATTATAGCGGGGCCGGTGGCGCTTGATCAGGTTGCATTCCAGAATTAATGCTTCCACTTCCGTGTCCGTGACTATATACTCAAAGTCCGCTATTTTTTCCACCAAAGCCCGCACCTTTGCAGGCTGGCTCTTAACACCTCGAAAGTAGGAACGCACCCGGTCCCTGAGCAAGCGGGCCTTGCCGACATAGATAATTTCATCATTTTCATCCTTCATTAAGTATACGCCGGGCTTAGCCGGTAGATACTTCAGTTTTTCTTCCAGCGTCACGTCGATCACGCTCCAGTATGAGCCTGAGATATCGCCCGGTATGGGAATGTTCCGCCCGGGCCACCTCCTCGGGCGTACCGGTCACCAGCACCTTGCCGCCCTTGTCGCCACCTTCAGGCCCCAGATCGATAATATAATCTGCAGATTTAATCACGTCCAGGTTATGCTCGATTACCAGCACCGTATCACCGGCGTCGGTGAGGCGGGCCAGCACGTCCAGCAGCTTGTGAATGTCCGCCATGTGCAGTCCCGTGGTGGGCTCATCCAGGATATAGAGGGTTTTGCCGTTGCTACGCCGGCTCAATTCCGCCGCCAGTTTTACCCGCTGGGCCTCACCGCCGGACAAAGTGGTGGCGGGCTGCCCAAGCCGGATATAGCCAAGGCCCACGTCCTGCATGGTTTTTAATTTACGGTAGATTTTCGGGATGTTCTGGAAAAACTGGACCGCCTGGTCCACGGTCATATCCAGCACATCAGCAATGTTTTTCCCCTTGTATTTGACTTCCAGCGTCTCCCGGTTATAGCGCGCCCCCTTACATACCTCGCAGGGCACGTAAACATCGGGTAAAAAATGCATTTCTATCTTGATGATACCGTCACCCCGGCAGGCCTCGCAGCGGCCGCCCTTGACGTTAAAGCTGAACCGTCCGGGCTTGTAACCGCGTATTTTCGCCTCCGCCGTCCGGGAAAATAACTCCCGGATATGGTCAAATACGCCGGTATAGGTGGCCGGGTTGGAACGGGGCGTGCGCCCGATGGGCGACTGGTCAATATCTATCACCTTATCCAAATATTCCATGCCGGTTATTTCATCGTGTTCACCGGGCCTTGTCTTGGTGTTGTACAGTCTGCCGGCCAGTGCCCGGTAGAGAATTTCGTTAATCAGCGTGCTTTTACCCGAGCCGGAAACCCCGGTAACACAGTTAAAGACACCCAAAGGTATTTCCACATCTATATTCTTCAGGTTATGTTCCCGGGCACCTTTTATCGCCAACCACTTGCCGTTGCCGGGACGGCGAAACAGCGGTACCGGAATGTTTTTCCTGCCGCTCAGGTATTTTCCGGTTTCCGAGCGCTCGCAGGCCAGTATCTTGTCCAGCGTACCGGCCGCAACCACCTCGCCACCGTTTTCCCCGGCCCCGGGGCCGATGTCCACCACGTAGTCAGCCGCGCGAATGGCCTCCTCGTCATGTTCCACCACCAGCAGGGTATTCCCCAAATCCCGGAGTTTCTTTAAGGTGGCTAGCAAGCGGGAGTTGTCCCGCTGGTGCAGGCCGATGCTGGGCTCATCCAAAATATACAGCACCCCTACCAGGCTGGAACCGATCTGGGTGGCCAGGCGGATGCGCTGGGCCTCACCGCCGGACAGGGTGCCGGCGGCGCGGTCCAAAGTAAGGTAGTCCAGCCCCACACTAATGAGGAAGCCCAGGCGGTTATTGATTTCCTTTAAAATCTGCCGGGCAATTAGCTGCTGCCGCCGGCTAAGCTCCAGGTTGGCAAAAAAATCACCGGCCTCGCGGATGGACATCCTTGTCACCGCGTAGATATTTTTACCGCCCACCGTCACTGCCAGGGCCTCGGGACGCAGCCTTGCCCCTTTACAGCCGGGACAGGTGCGGGCGCTCATGTAGGCCTCAATATCGCTGCGGGAACCATCAGACTGGGATTCCCGGTAACGCCGCTCCAAATTGGGGATGACACCCTCATAGGTGGTCTCGTACACCCGCCGGCGGCCAAAGCGGTTGAGATAATGTACAGTCACCTTTTTCCCCCTGTTGCCCCAAAGGATAATATCCAGTTGTTCCGGGGGCAGCTCTTTTACCGGCACATCCGGGTCAATCCCGTATTGTGCCGTCACCGCCGCCAGCAGCTGGCGGTAGTAACCGTGAGTGCGCTTGCTCCAAGGTGCCACCGCACCCTGGTTGATGCTCTTGTTCCTGTCGGGGACGACCAAATCAGGGTCCACCTTCATTTTGGAACCCAGGCCGCTGCAGTCGCTGCAGGCACCATAGGGACTGTTGAAGGAAAATGTCCGTGGCGTAATTTCTTCCAGGCTGATGCCGCAGTCCACACAGGCGAAGTGCTCGCTGAACATAATCTCCCTGTCGCCGATAATATCCGCCACCACTATCCCGTCACTGAGGGCGAGGGCGGTCTCCAGGGAATCCGCCAGCCGGCTTTCAATTCCCTCCTTGATGACTATCCGGTCCACCACCACTTCAATGGTATGCTTCTTGTTCCTATCCAGCTTGATTTCCTCGTCAAGATCATAGCTTTCCCGGTCCACACGCACCCGCACAAAGCCTTCCCTGGCGATGGTTTCCAACAGCCGCTGGTATTCCCCTTTTCGCCCCCGTACCACCGGGGCCAAAATCTGCAGTTTGGTTTTTCCCGGGTACTCCAGCAGCTGGTCCACCATCTGGGTAACGGTCTGCTGGGTAATGCGCCGGCCGCAGTTGGGACAGTGAGGTTTCCCCACCCGGGCAAATAGAAGTCTCAGGTAATCATAAATCTCCGTCACCGTACCCACAGTGGAGCGGGGGTTGCGGCTGGTGGTCCTCTGGTCAATGGAAATGGCCGGCGACAGCCCTTCAATGTAATCCACATCCGGCTTGTCCATCTGTCCCAGGAACTGCCGGGCATAGGCGGACAGGGATTCCACATACCGCCGCTGGCCCTCGGCATAAATGGTATCAAAAGCCAGGGATGATTTGCCGGAACCGCTCAGGCCGGTAAGCACCACCAGCTTGTCCCGGGGAATGGTGACATCGATATTTTTCAGGTTATGTTCTCTGGCACCCTTGACAATCAGGTCCTTGGTCATACTGTCGTTTCCTCCCAAATGCCGTGTGTAAGTATGCTATCTCTGATACCTTGATAAATTCCGTCGAAAAATATCTATCGTTTCAGCCCCTGCAGCTCGCCGCGCAGCTCGATGATTAAATCCCGCAGTTGGGCAGCCTTTTCAAACTCCAACTGCCTCGCCGCCTGCTGCATCTCTCTTTCCAGGTCCGCAATCATTTTTTTCAGCTCGCTCTTGGGCATTTTCTCAATATCTTTCCTGGTAAGATATTTGCTGTCAGCTTCCGCCGCCCGGGTTGCTTCAATCACATCCCGTACAGCCTTTCTTACCGTGGCCGGGGTGATATGATGCTCCTTATTGAAGCGCGTCTGTATCTGCCGCCGCCGGTTGGTCTCGCTGATAGCCTTCCTAATGGACTCGGTGATTTCGTCAGCATACATGATTACCGTCCCGTCCACGTTACGTGCAGCCCGGCCGATGGTCTGTATCAGCGAGCGCTCGGAGCGCAGGAAGCCTTCCTTGTCCGCGTCCAAAATGGCCACCAGCGACACTTCCGGGAGGTCAAGTCCTTCCCGCAGCAGGTTGATGCCCACCAACACATCAAACTCACCCAGGCGCAAATCCCGGATAATTTCCATCCGTTCGATGGTGTTTATTTCCGAGTGCAGGTAGCGCACACGGACACCCATCTCCTTAAAATAGTCTGTCAGGTCCTCCGCCATCCTCTTGGTCAGTGTGGTGACCAGCACCCGCTGGTCTTTTCCCACCCGCAGGTGGATTTCATGCAGCAGGTCGTCAATCTGCCCTTTGACAGGGCGCACGTGGATTTCCGGGTCCACCAGACCGGTGGGGCGGATAATCTGTTCCACCACCTGCCGGCTATGTTCCTGCTCGTAGGGACCCGGCGTTGCCGAGACATAGACCGCCTGGTTGATTTTACTTTCAAACTCCTCAAAGGTCAGGGGCCGGTTGTCCAGCGCCGAAGGCAGGCGAAAACCATGTTCCACCAGGGTGGTCTTGCGGGAGCGGTCCCCGTGATACATACCGCCGATCTGGGGAATGGTAACGTGGGACTCATCGACAATCAAAAGAAAATCATCGGGAAAATAGTCCAGCAGCGTGTAGGGGGGCTCCCCCGGCTTGCGCCCGGTCAGGTGCCGGGAATAGTTTTCGATACCCTGGCAGAATCCCATTTCCCGCATCATTTCCAGGTCATACCGCGTCCGTTGTTCCAGCCGCTGGGCTTCCAGCAGCTTGTTCCGGCTGCGCAGGTAATTGAGCTGCTGTTCCAGTTCCTCTTCAATGGTACCAACGGCCCTTTTCAGCTTGTCTTCTTCCGTCACGTAATGACTGGCAGGGAAAATAGCCACGTGCTTCCGCCGTCCCAGGATTTCCCCGGTAAGCGTGTCAATTTCCAGAATGTCCTCAAGCTCGTCTCCGAAAAGCTCCACGCGAATGGCTTTCTCGGTAAAAGACGCGGGAAATATCTCAATTACATCCCCCCGCACCCGGAAAGTATTGCGGGAAAAATCCATATCGTTACGGCTATACTGGATATCCACCAATTTACGGAGAATATCGTCCCGGTCGTACTCCTGTCCCACCCGCAGGGAAAGCATCATCTGCTCGTAATCCTCGGGAGAGCCCAGGCCGTAAATGCAGGAGACACTGGAGACAATAATAACATCCCGCCGTTCAAAAAGGGCAGCCGTTGCCGAGTGCCGCAGCTTGTCAATCTCGTCGTTTACCGACGCGTCCTTTTCAATATAGGTATCGGTCTGGGGCACGTAGGCCTCAGGCTGGTAGTAGTCATAGTAGCTGACAAAATATTCCACCGCGTTGTCGGGGAAAAACTCCTTAAACTCGCTGCACAGCTGGGCTGCCAGCGTTTTATTGTGGGCAATGACCAGTGTTGGCCGCTGCAGCTGTTCAATGACATTGGCCATGGTAAAAGTCTTCCCCGAACCGGTCACTCCCAATAACGTCAGGTGGCGTTCACCTTTATTCAATCCCTCCACCAGCCGGGCAATGGCCTTGGGTTGGTCTCCCCGGGGAACATATTCCGACTTTAGTTTAAATAAAGCCAAAGGGTTTCATCCTTCCCTTATAAAATAGCCCAAAGCCGCCTGAGACTATTATAATATTATACCACATTCACGCCAATGCTCGGGGACGGTTCTTGACTTGAATACCAGATATTTGCATTTGCACCATGCCCGGCCCGGCATACTGCCCTGATTACCAAAAGATGGTATTCAAGTCAAGAACCGCCCCCATTTAATTCCTTTTGTTCATTAACCGCTGCCACCAGCGTACCAGCAAACCAGACCCTCGCATTTCCACCTGGGGCTGCTGGTGGGGTTCAGGTACCAGGATGGCGCCAAAAGTTGACGACGGCACTTTTCCCACAACCTCGCGACGGTACTTGCCCGCCCGGTTGATAAACTCCACCTCCAACCAGGATGCTGACGGGTATTCCAGCGCCAGGCACAAGTCATAGCTGTCGTCAACCGGCACCCGGTTAATCCTCCTGATGACGTCACCGCTTTTCAAGCCGATTTTGGCTGCCGCGGTACCCCTCAACACATCCAGCACCATTACCCCCTCTTCCGGGGACACATACAGCGGCTCGCCGTTAAACTCCACCCGGCGGCCCAGCTTGATGACGTACTCGTGTCCAAATGCTCCGAACAACGCCGGTAAAATGGCCAGCAGCGGGTAATATGAGGCGGTAATGGACAAAAGTAGCAGAAGCAGGCTGTAGATGCCGAGAAAAACTGCCGAGCGCCTGCTCTTTTGCTCCGGAACCGACGTGATGGCCAGGTCGCCGTAGCCCAAACCAACAACCACAGGTAAAATCAGGTAAAAAGCGTTATCCATGTCTGCCACCAGCCGCGGTTTGATCAGCGGCCACCAATCCGGCATGGAAACCACTCCCTGTACTATTTCACCGTGAGGCAGCTGCATCAACACCATCCCGACAATGGGAATGGGCCAGAACTTCTGCAGGTTGAACCCGCCGACCACCCGCCCGTCCCTGGCCCGGGTATAAATGGGCATGGCTCCCAGGTGACCGCTGATTAATATCAGCAGCGCCTCGACCATGTGCAGTACGGCCACCAGCGCCATTAACTGGGCCACGTCCACTCTTGGCCAGCCGACCAGCAGGTAACTGAGGGAAATAATCCCCCCGGCATAGGAAAAACACAAAAAACGCGGGCTGACAAACATCAACAGCACCGCCAGCACCCACAAATAGCCGATACCGATATCGGTAAGGGATATTCCTACCAGCACCATCAAGAAGCTGCCCACCAGGCCGCCCAGAATACCATACCCCGTGGCCAGCAGGGTATGCTGCCAGATGGGTTCTCCCGTCACCCCGAACAGTTCCTCTTTCATCCGGGAATATCGCCGGTATTGAAAAGCCACAAACAGCACCACCAGCCAAAATACCGGGTTGAACAGCATCCGCACAAAAGCCTGCAGCACTTTGGGTATTACGGGTAAAAAGTCCTGCATCATATCACTCCCATGTATTTTAAATACCCCGGCTTTACCAGCCCAAGCACAGCCAAGCCTTCTGCCATCCAGTCCAAAACCACGCAATGAAAGTAAAGGCCGTGAAACAAGCCGTCCCACAGCCGAAAAACGCTATTTAAGTTTCTTCACCAGTATCTCCACCGCTTTCTGCAGCTGCGGGTCTTTTTCCAGATTTGGCGCGGTTAACAGCGCTTCCTGCTCCGTCTCGGGATCCATATCCACTTTAATGTCAGGCTCAATGCCCTTTTCATTAATATCATTCTTGTTGGGAGTAAGGTACTTGGCGGTGGTCAGTTTCACCGCAGCACCTTCTCCCAGTTGGAAGACGGTCTGCACCAATCCCTTACCGAAAGTGGTTTCCCCAACAATAGTGCCGGTATTAGTGTCCTTAATGGCCCCGGAAACAATTTCCGAAGCACTGGCGCTGCCCTTGTTCACCAGTACCACCAGTGGTAAATTCAGGTACTTGCCGTCCGCTTTGTAGGTTTCCGTACCGTCACGGCCCACAATATGCACTATCGGTCCCCGGGGAATAAACATTTCCGATACCTGCACCGCGGCCAACAGGGCACCGCCGGGATTGTTTCGCAAATCCAGCACTACCGCTTTCATGTCCTTGGCTTTCAACTCGTTGACCGTTTTTTCCAGGTCATGACCGGTGGTATCGCTGAACATGGAAATGTTGATATAACCAATACCGGAGACTTCCTCCGTCTCAAGCATCTGGCCGGTCACGGTGGGTATGCTGATTTCTTCCCTGACAATGGTATAGGCCTTGTCAGGTCCACCTTCCCGGTTGACAGTGAGCACCACTTTGGTCCCCGGTTTACCCTTCATCAATTCCGCAGCATCATCCAGGCTCAAGCCGGCAGTTTCCCTGTCATCAATTTTCACAATGATGTCGCCGGCTTTGATGCCCGCCCGGTGGGCGGGAGTGCCTTTAAAAGGAGATAAAACCGTCAATTTCTTGTCCTTCATGGTTATCAGCAAGCCCACGCCGCCGTAAGAACCTTTGATATGGGCGGACAAGTCCTTGTAAGCCTTGGGCTCCATGTAGAGGGAATAGGGGTCTTCCAGAGCATCCACCATCCCCGCCATGGCGCCGTCGACCAGCTTGACAATGGGCACAGGGTCCAATGCCTGGGTTTCAATATATCCTATTACCTTCAACAACCGCCCCAAGTGCAGAACATCCGTTGCAATCACGTAACCGAAAACCCCGGTCACGACCAATATAACAACTATCAGCGTGGTAATTATCCGTGGTACTACCCGTTTAGTCATAAGCCACCTGCTTTCTTTCCTTTGTCACACCTTCATTTATATGTATTATGTTACTAGAATATAAATGGAAATACAAGCCAACGCTGTCCTAAAGGTTTTTTGCAACAACTGAAAACTCGGCCGCACTGACCGGTACCATTGATCATACTTTTAAGAATTTACGCACCGACACAGCGCTGCCACAGGCACCCAATGCCGCCCCGCCTGCCAGCAGGTAAGCCAGGATATGCAGCAAATAGTCGGGGTCGGTAATCAGCGGTACAAAATTAACAGTGGTCGCCACATAACCCACCAGTTTGTTATAGCTGAAATACAAAGCACCTGCCGCCAGCAGGGAGCCCAGCGTCCCCAACACCAGTCCCTCCAGGAAAAAAGGCCAGCGGATAAACCAGTTGCTGGCACCGACATATTTCATAATCGCTATTTCTTCTTTCCGAGCAAAGACGGTCAACCTGACGGTTACAGCGATCAAAAAAACCGCTGCCAGGGAAAGTAAAATCACCACTCCCACGCCCAGCCAGCGTATCCAGTCCAGGATGGAAAACAGTTTTTCCACCAGGCCCTTGCCGTAACGGACTTTATCCACAAAGTCAAACTTACTGATGGTTTCCGCAATCTCCCCCACCATCCGGGGATTTTCCACCTTGACAATCAAACTGTCAGGCAGGGGGTTGGTCCCTCCCAGGGCCTGCAACAGGTTGTGTTTTTCGCCAAACTGTTTGGCCATGGTTGCCAGGGCCTCATCCTTGGTGATATGGGTCACTTTTACCACACCGCTGAGTACGGACACATCCTCAGAAACAGCTTTTATTTCCGCGGCACCGGCATTCCGGTCCAACAGCACCGCTATCTCCACATTTGATTCAATAGTGGCGGCCAGCATGTTGGCATTTAACGTCAGTAACAGAAAAGTCCCCAGGACAAACAGGGACACCGCCACCGTACCGGCAGAGGCAAGGCTCATCAGGCCGTTACGCTTGATGGATAACAGTGCCTGGCCGCCCAAAAAACCTATAGTTGAGAGCCTCATATGCTATATCCCCCCTCCTGCCGGTCATTGACCACACGTCCTTTTTTCAGGACAATGGTGCGGCGTTTCATACCGTCAACTATGCGCTGGTCGTGAGTAGCCATTATCAACGTGGTCCCCCGCCGGTTTATTTCATCCAAAAGGGACATGATTTCCCAGGAAGTATCCGGGTCAAGGTTGCCGGTGGGTTCATCGGCAACGAGAATCTTCGGGTTGTTCACCACTGCCCGGGCAATGGCCAGGCGCTGCTGTTCCCCGCCGGACAGCTGGTTGGGATAGCATTTTTCCTTGCCTGCCAGCCCGACCATGGCCAGCACCGCGGGGACCCGGCTGCGAATTTCCCTGGTGGGGTATTGCAGTACCCGCAGGGCAAAGGCCACATTCTCAAAGGCGGTGCGGTCCGCCAGCAGGCGAAAGTCCTGAAAGACCACGCCAATATTACGCCGCAGCGTCGCCACCCGGGAAGAACGCAGGCGGGCAATACTTTTTCCCCCGATAATCACCTGCCCCCGGGTGGGCAGTTCCTCCCGAAAAATAAGGCGAATCAGGGAAGATTTACCTGCCCCGCTGGGTCCTACCAAAAAGACAAATTCCCCCTTGGCAATATGCAAATTTACACCCACCAGCGCTTTCACGCCGTTGCGGTATTCTTTAGTAACGTTATACATCTGAATCAATGACGACACTCCTAACTATACCGGGACTGTTAATTTACGGCTGCCCGCAAACACAAAAAAAGAAACAACCCCTTAGAGTTGTTTCGACAACAACATGCAATTTCCTTGCTAAAAATGTTACCTATCGGTTGGTTAATTATGACTTTCTTTCCAAGACCCTTTTTACTGCCGCCGCAATAGCTTCTGCAGTCAGCCCAAAGTGCTCCAGCAGTTCAGCGGGGGCGCCGGACTCGCCAAACTTGTCGCTAATCCCCACCCGTTCCACGGGTACGGGATAATTTTCCACCAGCAGTTCGGCCACGACGCTGCCCAGGCCACCGATAATACTGTGTTCTTCAGCGGTAACAACCGCGCCGGTTTTCCCGGCAACATTCAGGATGGTTTCCGCATCCAACGGCTTGACCGTCGCCGAATTTACCACGGTAATATCAATACCGCTGCCGGCCAGGAGGTCTGCTGCGGCCAGGGCCTGGGAGACCATCAAACCGCAGGCTATTACCGCTGCATCCTTACCTTCCCGTAAAATATGCGCTTTACCCAGCTGAAAGCGGTAATTCTCATCATAAATCACCGGTACGCCGGAACGTCCCAGGCGGATATAAAAAGGCCCGCCGGTTTCCGCAGCGGCAAAGACCGCCTGCTTTGTTTCCCCGGCATCCGCCGGTACCACCACCGTCATGTTCGGCAGTGCTCGCATCACTGCCATATCCTCCACGCTCTGGTGGGAACCGCCGTCCTCACCAACAGTAATACCGGCGTGGGTGGCGGCAATTTTTACGTTGAGTTTCGGGTAACAGACCGAGTTGCGCACCTGTTCAAAGGCCCGCCCGGTTGCAAAAACGGCAAAGGAGCTGGCAAAGGGTATTTTGCCGCCCAGGGAAAGACCGGCGGCAGTGCCAATCATGTTTTGCTCCGCAATACCCATATCAAAAAAACGCCGCGGAAATTCCTTGGCAAAAAGCGCCGTTTTCGTGGATTTGGATAAATCCGCATCCAGCACCACCACATCTTCATTAACCTTACCCAGTTCTACCAGCGCCTTTCCGTACGCTTCCCGGGTTGCAATTTTTTCACTCATCATTCCTGCCTCCTCACTTCAACTCCGCCAGAGCTTTTTCCAGTTCATCAGGTTTGGGCGCCACACCGTGCCAGCCCACCTCGTTCTCCATAAAGGACACGCCTTTGCCCTTGACGGTCCTCGCAATAATCATGGTGGGTTTACCCTTTGTTTCCCTGGCTTCCTGCAGCGCCTGGATGATCCGGTCAAAATCATGGCCGTCAATTTCAAGCACATGCCAGCCGAATGCCCGCCACTTGGCGGCCACGGGCTCAACAGTCATCACATCCCTGTTAGGCCCGTCAATCTGCAGGCCGTTATGGTCCAAAAAGGCCGCCAGGTTGTCCAAACGGTAATGGGCCGCCGCCATGGCTGCTTCCCAGACCTGACCTTCCTGAATTTCACCGTCACCAAGCAGTACGTATACCCGGGTTTGTCTTCCGTCCAGCCGGGCCGCCAGGGCCATGCCGTTGGCCGCAGACAGTCCCTGGCCCAGGGAACCGGTAGACATCTCCACGCCGGGCAGGCGTTTGGAATCCGGGTGTCCCTGCAGCCGGCTGCCCAGTTTGCGCAAGGTAAACAGTTCGTCCACGGCAAAATAGCCCCGTTCCGCCAGGGCCGCATACAGTACCGGCGCCGCATGCCCTTTGGACAGGACAAAGCAGTCCCGGTCCGGCCAGCCGGGCCGCCCGGGGTCCAGACGCATTTCCCGGAAATACAGCGCGGTAACAATTTCAACAGCGGATAGTGACCCGCCGGGATGTCCCGAACCCGCTTCGGCAATCATCTTGACAATATGCCGCCGGATATTCCGGGCAATATCCTGCAGTTTCTGGTTATCACTCATAAAAAAAACCTCCCCTATTCGATGTTCGAGGTTCGAGGTTCGAAATTCGAGTTGGGGTCGTAGCTTTGGGGTCTACATGCCAGCATACAACCGGTATACCCGTCTCCTCGAAATTCCTGAAATATCAAATTATATCGTGAGATATGTCCTTAAAGCCCTCGCCCAGGGCTTCGTTGACGTTGGTGACGATGACAAAGGCCCCGGGGTCAATGGAGTGCACGAGGGCCTTAATCTTTGTCACCTCGGACCGGCTCAGCACCACCAAAATAACATCCCTGTCCTTACCGGTATAAATACCCCGCCCGTGCAGGGCGGTGGCGCCCCGGTTCAACCGGGTTAAAATCGCCTGCCCCAACTGCTCCGGCTTGTCGGAAATAATCAAGGCCGCCTTCACATACCCCAGGCCTTCCTGTACCAGGTCAATCACCTTCACGGCGGCGAAAAGGGCTATCAAGGCATAAAGCGCCAGTTCCACGTCAAAAACAATTCCCGCCAGAATAATCACCAATGTATCGATCAGTAGTAATCCCTTACCCACGCTCACCTTTATGTATTTATGTATAAGCTGTGCCGCCAGGTCTGTACCGCCGGTGGTGCCGCCAAAACGAAACACCACCCCCAAGCCCAACCCCGTCATGATACCGCCGTAAATGGCTGCCAGCAGCGGGTCCGTGGTCAGCGGGGTCACCAGGGGAGTGAGACCGTCGGTAAATACGGAAAGCATGACAGTACCAAACAAGGTTTTAATACCGAACCTGACACCCAACTGGCGCAGGCTGATTAAAAAAAGGGGAATATTGATCACCAGCATGGTAAAGCCCACCGGCGGGCCTACCAGATAAAAAATAACGGTAGCCAGACCGCTGACACCACCGGCTGCAATTTTGTTGGGCACTAAAAACAGGACCAACCCCAGGGCAGTAACCAGGCTGCCCACCATGATGCCAGAGTAATTGAGCACACCTTTCCATTTCATGGGAAATATCACCGGTTTCAAACATTCTTTTTTTCTCCAATTTCCCGACAAATTCCTGCCAATTTCATCTAATTTCCGCGTACTGTCATTTCGGAATGATGGCCCCTGTGGGACAGACATCCACACACCGGCCACACCCGTCACAATTATCATTGAAACGGTAATGCCGTATTTCCTCGAGCCCGTCCGCCGTCTCCTCACCGTTCTCCCTCTCGCCGCTGTAGGCTGCGGTACTGCTGCTGTAACCGTCATCAACGGCATCATTGGGACATACCACACTGCAGCCGCCGCAAGCTATGCAGTCGGATGTGATCTTGTAAGCCATGCGGAGCACCTCCATACACAGGATGTATGTCTATTTATCCCTCCAAACACGGCTTACTATACTACTATACAAGGGTGGCACCCGGTCAAAAAGTACCATCCCTGGAAATCAAGGTGATTTTTCCGGGAATCTGTCTCAGTTCTGTAAAAGTGGCTTTCACAGGCAGCCGGGCCAGCGGAATGGTGAAGGTCACCCTGCCTAACACACGTCTCTGCAGGGTTTTGGCATACACACGCCCGTTAAAAGCCACTCTTTCCGGCCTGAACACCAAGCTGCCATTTTCCAGGGTCAAACCGCCGGTTACCTTTACTTGCAGTTCCTGTCCCACCAGGGTTACCTTCCCGGAAACCGCCGTATCCGTGGCCCCGATACTGAGCTTTGCCCGGCGGAGCAGCGGCGCCTTGTTTTTCTGTAAATACCGGTTAATATCCTGTTCAGTGAGTGTTACCGCCAGCTTTTTGGAAACCGCAGACAAGAGTATTTCCCTGTCCAGAAGGAGCTTTTTCAGGTCCAAACCGGCCCCCTTCAGCCGGACATCCAGCGCTTCCGCCCGCACCGGGCCCAGGGCAATACCCCTGGCCCGCAGGTAGACACTGTCCATTCTTCCTGCCAGGAGTTTCACTGCCGGAAAGGCAGTTAACCGGACATCTCCCGATTCCACTTGGGGATAAGTGTTCATCAAGGCTGTTTCCAGCCCCCATTCCACAGCACCGGGTAAAAATAACTGCCCGGCGACCAGAAATACTGCCAGCAGCACCGCTGTCCGCCATGCCCATTTCATATAATTCCCATTCCCCCCAGTAACGGTTGGCGCATATTCTCCGCAACCAAACTCTCCCGGAGTACACCTGCAGCATTCCCGCGTTCAGAAATACTTATGCCTGCTGCCGGAGAAAAGCGTAAATAAATTTCTCCAGCTTCCCGTCCATCACCGCGTCCACATTGCCCACTTCCACATTGGTACGATGGTCCTTAATCATGGAGTAGGGATGGAAAACGTAGGAGCGTATCTGGCTGCCCCAGGCAATTTCCTTCTGCTGGCTGCGCAGGGCGGCCATTTCCTCCTCCTGCTGCCGCACTTTCCGTTCAAAGAGTTTGGCCTGCAGGATTTTCATGGCAGTCAAACGGTTGGCATGCTGGGAGCGCTCTTTTTGACATTGAACCACAATGCCTGTAGGCAGGTGGGTTATCCGCACGGCGGAATCCGTCTTGTTTACGTGCTGGCCGCCGGCACCCCCCGAGCGGTAGGTATCAATCTTCAGGTCGTTTTCATCAATCTCCACCTGGTTATCCTGTTCCACTTCGGGCACGACATCCACAGAAGCAAAAGAGGTATGCCGGCGCCCGGACGTATCAAAAGGAGAAATTCTCACCAGGCGGTGCACACCCCGCTCCGCCTTTAAATAGCCGTACGCGTTAATTCCCTTGACAATAAACGTGACACTTTTGATGCCCGCCTCATCCCCGGGCAACAGGTCTATGACCTCCACCTGGTAGCCGTTTCTTTCCGCCCAGCGCTGGTACATGCGGAAAAGCATTTCCGCCCAGTCCTGGGATTCCGTACCCCCGGCACCGGGATGGAGCGAGACAATGGCATTATTTTTATCATACGGCCCGGACAGCAGCACGGCCATTTCCACCTGGTCCAGCTGTTCCTTCAATTCCTCCAGCACCCGGGCGGCCTCTTTCTCCAAATCCTCATCCTCCCGCGCCAACTCCAGCATTACCTCCAGTTCTTCCGTATCATCGGCAAGCTGCCGGTAAGTCTCCAGTTCTTCCCTGATACCGGCCACTTCCCGGGTGACCTGCCGGGCCTTTGTCGCATCATCCCAAAAGTCAGGCCTGGCCATGACGGCTTCCAGTTCTGCCAGCTTGGCACGGCTTCCCGTTACGTCAAAGAGAAACCCTCAATTCCTCTATTCTTTTTTCGATTTTCCCCAGCTCTGTCCTCAATTCTGCTAACATGGCTGCCCTCCTTTAATTTCTACCGCAGCATTTTTTGTACTTCTTGCCACTGCCGCAGGGACACGGGTCGTTGCGACCGATTTTCTTCTCCCGTCGCACCGGCTGTCTCTGCACATCCTCGGCATACTTGTTTTCCACCACGTTTTGACGCTGCTGCGGTTGTTCCACCACATTTACCCGGTAGATATAACGCGCCACGTCTTCCTGAATACCGGCAATCATATCATTGAACATTTCATAACCTTCTTTTTTATAAGCGACCAGCGGGTCCTGCTGGCCAACAGCCCTGAGGCCGATACCCTGGCGCAGCTGGTCCATAGCATCCAGGTGGTCCATCCACTTGCTGTCCACCACTTTCAGGATAACCATTCTTTCCAGTTCCCGCATGATTTCCGCGCCCAGCTCCGCCTCCCGCTGTTCGTACATGGCCAGGGCTTTCTCCTTGAAAAGCTCGCGGATATCCTCCTTATCCATGTCCTTCAGCTGTCCGGGAGTGAGGTCATGACCGGGCAGGAAGAGATGTTCCACATAGTCCAGCATGCTTTTCAAATCCCAGTTTTCCGGGTAATTGCTCTCCGCCCCGTACATGGCAATGGTATTGTCTATCACGGTTTCAATCATGTCAATGACATTTTCTTTGAGGTTATCACCCAGCAGGACTTTACGCCGCTGCTCGTAGATAACCTCCCGCTGCTGGTTCATTACGTCATCGTATTCCAGCACGTGTTTTCTGATATCAAAGTTCCGTGCCTCCACTTTTTTCTGCGCGGATTCAATCGACCGGGAAATTAACGGGTGGTCGATGGGGGTAGAATCATCCATACCCAGCTTATCCATGATCCCGGCAATATTATCGGAACCAAATAACCGCATCAAATCATCTTCCAGCGAGACATAGAAACGGCTGGAACCCGGGTCCCCCTGCCGGCCCGCACGGCCGCGCAACTGGTTGTCAATGCGGCGGCTTTCGTGCCGTTCCGTACCGATAATATGCAGCCCGCCGGCTTCCAGCACCTTCTCCCGTTCCACCCGGGTGATTTTTTTCTTTTCTTCAATCAGGGCTTGAAGCTGCTGCTCGTCACCGTCTTCCGGCAGTTCCTGCTGCGCTAAAAATTCCGGGTTGCCGCCCAGGATAATGTCAGTACCCCGTCCGGCCATGTTGGTGGCAATGGTAACCGCCCCAAAACGCCCGGCCTGGGCCACAATCTCCGCTTCCTTCTCATGGTACTTGGCATTAAGCACATTATGGGGAATGCCCCGCTTTTTCAAAAGCTGGCTCAAACGTTCGGATATTTCAATGGAAATGGTACCCACCAGCACCGGCTGGCCCTGCTTGTGTCTTTCCTCGATTTCTTCCACCACGGCATTAAATTTGCCCGGGGTGGTCCGGTAGACCACATCGGGTAAATCCCGCCGGATCATGGGTTCATTGGTGGGGATAACCACCACGTCCAAACCGTATATTTTCCGGAATTCCTGCTCCTCGGTTTCCGCAGTACCGGTCATACCCGCCAGTTTAGTGTACATCCGGAAAAAGTTCTGGAAGGTAATGGTGGCCAGAGTCTGGGATTCCCGTTCAATCTTGACGCCTTCCTTGGCTTCAATGGCCTGGTGCAGGCCCTCGCTGAACCGGCGCCCGAACATCAGCCGGCCGGTAAATTCGTCCACAATTACCACCTGGCCGTCTTTGACCACGTAGTCCCGGTCACGTTTCATCAACACGTGGGCCTTCAGGGCCTGGTTGACATGGTGGCTCAATTCCATATGCTTGTCGTCGTAAAGGTTATCCACGCCCAGCATCTCTTCCACACGGCTCACCCCTGCTTCCGTCAGGGTAACCACATTGGCCTTTTCATCCACCGTGTAATGCTGTTCCTTTTTCAAGCGGGGAATTATCCTGGCTACGGTGAAGTACAATTTCGTCGGCTTATCCGCCTGGCCGGAAATAATCAAGGGTGTCCTGGCCTCGTCTATGAGGATACTGTCCACCTCGTCGATAATGGCGTAATTCAGTTCGCCCTGCACCAGCTGGTCCCGGTACATGGCCATGTTATCACGCAGGTAGTCAAAGCCAAATTCATTGTTGGTACCGTAAACCACATCACAACGGTAGGCCTGACGGCGCTGCTCGTGATCCAGCCCGTGCACAATCAAGCCCACGGACAAACCCAGGTATTTATAGATGCGTCCCATCCACTCGCTGTCCCGTTTTGCCAGGTAGTCGTTCACCGTCACCACGTGCACGCCCTTACCTGCCAGGGCATTGAGGTAGACGGGCAGAGTGGCCACCAGGGTTTTGCCTTCCCCGGTTTTCATCTCGGCAATACGGCCCTGGTGCAGCACGATACCGCCCATCAGCTGGACATCAAAATGGCGCATGCCCAGCACCCGCCGGGAAGTTTCCCGCACCACCGCAAAAGCCTCGGGCAGCAGGTCATCCAAAGTCTCTCCCTGCTCCAGGCGCCGGCGGAGCTCCCCTGTCTTGGCCTGCAGTTCCCTCTCGCCGAGAGCACGCATGCTGTCCTCCAGGACATTGACCTCCGCCACTATCTTGCTCAGCTTCTTTATTTCTTTGGCATTGTCATCCAGCAGGTTGCGAAGCATTTTCAACATAACAAAGCTCCTCTCGCAAAATACAATTAAATAAGGAATCCTCCCACCGGATCCCCTTATGAAAAAATTCCTATCAAGTTATTCTATCACTTTGCACCCGGACAATCAACTTTTCTGTCGTCTCTTCACCGACACAACCTTGTAGTAGGATACCTTGCTGACCATGTAGCCGCCGATTAACACCACAATTCCCAGGTCCATTATCAGGTCGCCGATACTGAACCAACTCACTTTTCCGTGGACGGGATTCTTTATCTTGATGATATCCGCCAAAAACGCCAGCCGCGCCTGCTCCGTCAGGAGACTGTGAATGCCGTCACCACCTGCCTGCAATTGCTGGACGACCTCCCGGGACATGCCCGCGGCAGAAACCGGCATGGCCCCGTGATTGGCAGCAATGACCAGGAAGTTGAGCAGTACTCCCAAACCGATAATTTTCATCCCCGAGGGTTTGAAGTTCACCAGCACAAAGACAAAAATAAACAGGTATGATAAAAGATGCAGCAGTACCCGCCAGTAGACCGAAACATCCGGCAGCCACCGCAGGCTAAACTGCAAAACAAAAGCAACAAATACCGCCCAGAAGTGGTTAATGGGCAGCCCCTTTAAATTGCTTAACCTGCCACCGCGAATATACCCGATAATTATACCGGCCAGCGCCGCTTCAACGAACATCGCTCACATCACCTTCCAACTCAAAAGACAAGTCATCCTCCTCGTCATCAGCTTGCGGTTGCGCCCGGGCATTCTTTTCCTCCGGCATCTTATTGGTGGACAGCTCAATTTTGGAATACACCGTCTTGAATGCCGCAACCACCGCGGGGTCAAACTGGGTTCCTGCAGCAGCAGTTATTTCTTCAAAGGCCTTTTCCGGCGACATGGCCGGGCGGTAAGGACGGTCCGAAGTCATGGCATCAAAGGAATCCGCCACGGCTATTATCCGCGCCCCGAGCGGGATATCCTTGCCGGACAACCCTTCGGGATAACCTTTACCGTCCCAGCGCTCGTGGTGGTGCAAAATGGTTTCATAACCTTCCTTCAACACTTTTATTCCCTTGATGATATCCGCGCCAATTTGGGGATGCCGCTGCATAACGGTAAACTCTTCATCATCCAACCGCCCGGGCTTATTCAGGATATCCTCGCTGACACCGATTTTACCCGTATCATGAAGCAGCGCCAGGGACCTTAACACGTCAATCTGGTCCTCAAGCAGTCCCATCTGCCGTGCCAGCGCCACCGTATACCGGGCCACCCGCTCCGAATGACCCCGGGTATACCTGTCCTTGGCATCAATGGTTGCCGCCAGGCTTTCAATGGTTTCAACATACGCCTGCCGCATGTCCATGTATAACTGAAAAGAACGCCGGGCAACAAGGAGTGGAATCAAGAATAAAATTACCCCAAAAATGCCTGTATCGTTATATACCAATGAAATCAATAATCCCAGGGGAATTAACGCTATAATGTTCGCAATTTCCCATTTATGATTGGTCCTCCAAATACTTAAAAAAGGAATATCTGTTACCAAACTAACGATAATCATTACAAACAAAAGATTCAACATCGAACAAAGTAGCATTATTAGTACCAAAGCAAAAAAATATATAAACCCACTTTTCCCTACATATAATAACAATTTATTTAAAACTAAACTTGATATCGCAACAGTTACAGCTACCTGTGACACATTGAACGCAGTCTTGATTAAATTTTGGTCTTCATCAAATAATATCGCAACAAAAAAGGCACAGACGGTAATTAAAGTTGCATAAAAAGGAGGAAACAGAATTATATTGGCAAACCAAAGAGCTAATCCAACCGACACTTTGGTTCCTTTGGGCAGTTTCACAGGTAGTAATTCCGCAATTACCGTTGCTAAGAAAAAAATAAATAAATCAAGAAATTGTATGTTGCCCGTTTTGCTATGATCAAACATAAACCACATAAGGCTAACTGCTGATAATATCATTAGCCCGATATAAATTTTGGCCTTGAGTGGTAGCTTATTCATGAATATTCACTCCAAATATGTTTGAGCCGACAGCATTAAATTTAACTCCAACGATGTCCTGCGCCACCGGCCAAAATTAAAGTAGCCAGCGTGGTAAAAATCGCAATCAGTCTAGCCATTAGAAATACCCCCTTCACGGTAAATCTCCGGAAACCCCGCTCGTGGTCCGGGAAAATACAGCTCCGCTCATGGGTATTTCGCTCCGCTCTTTGTCCCAAGAAACTGTCGGCTCAAAACATTGTAAACACTACTATTAATTTATTCCGCCAAGCGCAGCAAACGCCGGTTTACCGCATCCAATGCCGCCTTACAGGCTGCCTCGCGGGGATTACCCTGGACGTAGGCAGACCCCAACAGGTTCTCTTCGCTGCCGGGTGACACCGCCGTTACCGCAACGGATATCAGTTGTGATATTTCAAAGGGAATCACCATCACCTGGTCCACGGCAAACTTAATCTCCGCGCGGGCAGCCTGCTCCAATGCCAGCAAAGTCGCCTGCGCGGCCAGCCGCAGGATATTTTTTTCCGATTTCGCCCCTTCCGCTGCCGCCATGTAGGTCTCATTCCCATACCTGATAGCCACCTTGGCCACCGCAGTCAGGTCGGAAACCTCCACGCTCACGTTGGCCAACTTGGGGCGGAAAACCGTTTGTTTTTCCTGGGAAACCTGCGCAATGCTGATCTTTTTATGGTCAATATTAATGCCTGCACGGACCTGGAGTATAGTTTCAATATCCCTTACCAGCTGTTTTGCATTGCGGTCTTTACCGGACAAAACATGGATTTCCGATATTTCACCCTCATCCCAAACAACTTTGCTGGAAATGACGCCCTCCACCTGGTTGATGGCACCTTCAACCTCCGCTGACTTATCTCCAGTTAAGGTCTTCTCACTCACTTTACCACCTGCTTCCCGTAACCTCCTCTGGCTTTACTTTTATTTCGACAGCGCTGCCGTATCTTCCTGTAATAACCAATAATTTTTGGTATAAAAAAGTACCGCCTTAAAAAAGCGGTACTCTTAACTCTATTAAAACTCCGGCTCAATCAAACCATAATTGCCGTCCTTGCGGCGATAAACCACGTTAACCTGTTCGGTTTCGGCATTGGAAAAGACAAAAAAACTATGTCCCAGCAGGTTCATCTGCATTATTGCCTCATCAATGGGCATGGGTTTGATGGCAAACCGTTTGGTACGTAATACCTTGGGCTCTTCCTCTCCGTTGTCCCTGCCGGCAGTGTGTGCCACAAGCTCCTTGAGGCCGTTAAGGCGGGCCCTTTTCGTCAGGCGGGTTTTATATTTCTTAATCTGTTTTTCCAGTTTGTCTATCACCATATCCACGGAAGCGTACATATCCCCTGATTCTTCCTCGCCCCTGATAATAATGCCGTTTACAGGGATGGTCACTTCCACACGGTGCCGGTCTTTTTCCACCGACAGGGTAACTTGTGCTTCCTCCAACTTATCCAAATACTTTTCCAGTTTGCTGACACGTTTTTCAACATGCTGGCGCAGGGCATCGGTAACTTCTACCTGCTTGCCACGAACCTTGATATTCAAAACACTCAACCCCTTTCCGCGCTTTTAATATATTATTCATTAAAATATCTTGAATTCCTGCCCGTTATTCCCTCAGCATGAAATTTATTCCCTCATTTCTCAAAAAAACAATCCATAATGTAAAACCCCCGGAATTACCGGGGGCGGTGTTGCTAACTTAAAAATACAAATCTATGTCAGATTTATAATTTAATTACGTTAGCAGCCTGGGGTCCTCTTGGGCCATCCACGATTTCAAATTCCACATCTTCTCCTTCGTTCAGGCTCTTGAAGCCTTCCGTCTGGATTGCGGAGAAGTGTACGAATACATCGTCACCGTCTTCTCTTTCGATGAAACCGAAGCCCTTCTTTGCATCAAACCACTTAACTTTGCCTTGCATTAAAACATTCCTCCTAGAAATTTAAACTGACTTTCGGATGTAATATTACCCAAAAGCAACGTAATTATACTATATCAAAATAACGGTGTCAAACCTTTAAAAACTCTTTAACTACAAATTCATGGCTGCTTGTTGTACTTTATTACTTTAAAGCACCACCCCCCTCAAGAATTCCGTTTAATTATACATTCAAATGAATGGTTATTCAAGAAAATTTATTTTTCTTCCTAATTGTACTTGTTTTCCCTATTTCAGGAATGCGATGCGGCGCCGGATATGTCTTTTTTTCCACCGTCATGTTGTCAGCCCCTGGAAAATTGATGTCGAAAACAGGTTTCTCCAGCCTTCTCTGTGGAAGGAAATCCTGTGGACAATGTGGATAACCCTGTTAATAAGCGGTAAAAATAGCCTTCTTTTTGTGGATAAAAATGTGGACATGAAAATTTTGTCACAATCACCGGGCTGAAATAGTGGAAATGTCGGAATCACTCTCCTGCCCCGGGCGGGGTGACACCCGCTGCTACAGCTAGCACGTTTATCTCTCCTGCTCCGGCAGCAGTTAACACTTTTGCACATTCGGAAATTGTACTGCCGGTGGTAATAATGTCGTCCACCAGGAGAATGTTTTTGCCCTGCACCGCTCCGGGAAAAGCCACGCGAAAAGTATCGAAAACATTTGCCAGGCGCTGCTCCTTGGCCAGCTTGGTCTGGGACGGGGTATCGGCAATTTTCACCAGCACTGCGGTGCCCAGGGGTATCCCGAATTTTTCCGCCAGTTCTCTCGCCAGGAGATGGGACTGGTTATAGTTTCTTTTTTGCTGCTTGCGCCAGAACATTGGTACCGCAATAACCAGGTCGATATCGGTCCAGCGGATATATGGCTGGGACACTTCCGCCATCAAATGGGCAAAGCCCTTGGCCATACTGCGATAGCCGCGATATTTAAACCGGTGCAGGTAATCCTTCAATACACCCTGGTACGGGCCCACCGTTCGGGCCAGTTTAAAAGCCGGCTCGGCTGCGGTACAGTCGACACAAGTATCACCGTGACTGATATAGCGGCCGCAGCGCCAGCAGTTGCGGTACTCCGCCCGCAGGTAAGCAATATCCCGGTGGCACACCGCACATACAGGCTGCTTTTCGGCAGTTTTACGCCCGCAGAGAGTACACTGGTTCGTTTTACCGTATATCAGATCAAGAAATGTTTCAAATATCTTCTCCCAGGGCATATTTTACCTCCTTTACCTGCTCCCGGCGGTAAACCTTTTCATGGAAATAACCCAGGTGGAAGGCCTCCTGATTCATCTCCTTTATCCATTCAACAGCAGTTTTCATACTGCCGGAAATCTTGGAACCGATAAACCATACCCGGCCACAGGGATTTTCCTCCGAACGTCCCGCCCTTCCGGCCATCTGCACCAGGGTTCCCGTATCAAAAATACGCTCCTTCTCGGCAAACAAAATCATGACATTGGCCCGGGGTACGGTAATCCCTCTCTCCATGATCGTGGTGGTAACAAAAATGGGGAAATCCCCCCGGGAAAAACGCCGCCGCTTTTCCTCCCGCAGCGGGTCCTTGGAATGGCTGTACTGTACCCACTCGCCGCCAAAATCGTTAAAGGGCGGCTGGCCCACCAGCCGCTGCAGGGCTTCTCCCACCCGCTGGGCCAGAAAAACCGACGGCACAAATACGAATAACTGGGCCAAATCGCCCTCCACAGTGCGGTGAACCAGGTCCATCACCTTTGACGGCAGCATTACCCTGCCCTCCGCATCATAAGTCAGCGCTTTTTCCACCATTAATTCCGGTTCCGGCAGCGGGTAACCGTGGTGGCGGGCAGGAATGCGCACCAGTTTTATCAAGCCCTCCCTGGCAGAGGATAACAGCCGTGGTGCCGGTGTGGCCGTGAGGTAAACCATTTTGCCGCCGGGCCGGGTGGCCCGTTCCACGGCATGGTGCAGCATGGCGCTGCCCTGGTAAGGATAGGCATCCACTTCATCCAGCACCACCAGGTCAAAGCGGCTGTAAAACCTGATTGCCTGGTGGGTTGTGGCCAGTATCAGCGGGGCAGTGGCAAACTTTTCCCTCTGTGCCCCGTGCAGCGCCACCCGCTCAACCTCCGGAAAAGCGCTTTCAAACCGCGGCAGTAGTTCCATGATCACATCTTTCCTGGGGGATACGCACAGTACCCTTCCCCCGTCATTTAAAGCCTCGGCAACAGCCCAAAAGGCAACTTCGGTTTTGCCCGCCCCGCACACCGCCCAGACCAGGCATTCTTTTGCCTGTTCCTCGCGGACAAATTTTTTCAGGGCCACAGCAGCATCCTTTTGCGCCCGGGTCAGTGAAAAGTCCAGCTTCACCCGGTAACTGGCCCGTGGTCTCACCACCCGTCGGGCAACTTTCCTGCCGTATAAAGGCTTGCATAACCGGGATTCCCCGGTGGCAATGCATTCCTCACAGTAGTAGCAGTGATGATTGCCGCAATTCAAGCATTGGGTCTGCCGGACACCACTGCTTTGGCCGCAGCGGTAACAGCGTAACGTATTACCTTCCCAGGTAATCCCCGGGTAAAAATCCAACTCCCCCTGCAGGAACAGCAGTTGTAAAACCGTCTCCAGGTGGGCCTGCACACTTTTTCCCTGTTCCACCAGCGCCCGCTCTATCTCTTCGAGGAAAAGCAGCCGCCCGCTCAAAACTTCCCGCAAGTTATGCAAATCTGCACTGCCGGGTAAAACATAATCCGCCGCTTCCTCTGCGGAAATAACACCTTGGGGCGGCAGTATGTTTGCCTGCAGTTTCTCGCCATGACGTTTCAGCCTTTTGTGGATACTGTCAATAATCTTTTCCACCGGGTGTTTCCACTCATTCCGCAACCACAGCTTTGCCGCCTGTTTTACCATAAATTTCCTGCGGGCGAACGCATTGACATAGGGTTTGCCGTGTTTTTCCCGAGCATCGGCAACCTGCTCCCGGAGAAAATAGGCCAGGCCGACCGGTAAAGCCTGGGAGAGAATCTGCATCTGCCGGTATCCCTTTTGCTGTAAAAACTTCAGGTCCAACATGGGGTCATGGCTGATTCCCACCCGGTAGGCGCTGTCATTCCACGTTATATACAGAAAACATTTCAGGCTGGACATAAATTTCACCGCAATTCCCAATTTCTTCTGGGAATTGTTTCTACAACAACCTTCTTTTTCCTCCTGACAAAAACCGACTTTTTCCAGCCCGGCAAGATCAAAAAAAGCCGCGATTTTACCGCGGCTGCTACTGCTTGTCCATCATATCCCTATACATAACCACCCGGTTACGCCCCAATTCCTTGGCCCGGTACATGGCTTTGTCCGCGTTGATAACCAATTTACTGCCGCTTGCCGCCTCCGCCGGGTAAATCGTCACCCCCTGGCTGACGGTAATGCGCAGTTCTTCCGTACCAACCCGGTAGAATAACTCTCCGGCCACGGTTTTGCGAATGCGCTCCGCCACCTGCAAAGCATATTCCGCACCGGTATTGGGAAGCAGAATGGCAAACTCTTCGCCGCCGTAACGCGCCACCACATCGTCTTCCCTGACCAAACCCTTAACTATTTCCGCCAGCTTCACCAGCACCACATTGCCCGCATGGTGGCCCCAGCTGTCATTCACCTGCTTGAAATGGTCAATATCCAGCATTATCATGGCAAAAGGGTGGCAGTGCTTCTGCCTGACCATCTGTTCCAGGCTGTTCTGAAAGTACCGGTAATTGTACAGCTTGGTCAGGTCATCTGTAACAACCAGTTCTTCCATTTCCTCGGTCATATCTTCCATCAACTCGGTGTAGGCCTGGAGCTGGGAGTGGGAGGAACTCAGTTCCTCGTAAGCCAGCTTTAACTGCCTGGCCATACGTTCTTTATCCCGGCGCTGCTGTTTTTCCTTGCCAATGACAAACCCCAGTACCACCGCCACCAAAAAAAAAGTGAGAAAATGGGAGACAATCTGAAAGCTATTGCCGAATTGCTGCCAGTCAAAAACAGATACGCTGAGAATTATCACCAGCAAAGCGGTAACCAAGCTTTCCCACAATCCCCCGTAAACACAGGCGATCAATAAGGGCATATAATAAAAATCCATGTAAAAGGCACTGGCGGCGCCGCCGGTAAATTCGATAAACAATGTGGATAATATCAAATTAATACCTATGGTAATAACCTTTTTCCACAGGTAAAATTCACCATTGAAAAAGAAAAAAGGTACAACCAGCCAGTCAAACAGAAAAACAAATGACGCCAAAAAAAATAGCACCGGGAATTTTGTCTGAAATGAATCCATGAATAAAAGCAGTAACAAGTAGGGAATGCCTGCCAGGGCAATGATATACCACAATACTTTTTCGGTTGACTGGAACATAAACTCCCACCGCTTTCCACCTTGACAGGTACGGTTGCATAATGAAATATGCCCAAACCGGGATATTATTCGCTACAAGGTGCCTTTTTTCCTGCTAGAAAATAGTTTTTTTTTCATAAATGCCGTGCCTGCGATACTCTTTGCGATATTCTCAGGGCCACGCCCGGCAGTTCCCCGGCCTTGAGGCGCTTCAAATCAAAAATGCAGATGGCCCGGCCCCGGCACTTTTCAATGATGCTGTCCAAACCCCGGTTACCGGTTTTCTCCAGCACAACAAATTCGCGGTTGTTTGCGCTCAAGCGCCGGGCTATTTCCACGGTGGTGTCCCGGGAACCCTGGTCCACGACAAACAGGTCCGAAATATGCGGGTCATCCCGGCAAATATTCGTCAACTGCCGCAGCAGCCCCTCTATTACCTGCTCCTGGTCCTTGACCAGCAAAACCCAGCTCACCGCCGGCAGCTTTTCCCCCAAGCTTTTTACGTACAGCCAGTGGTTAAACCTTTTTGCCAGGACCACCATGCCGTAAACCGCCAAAAAAGCAATCACCAGGTCCGCCAACCGGTCCATCAACATCCCCTCCAGCATGTTGTGACAATATCATATGCACATCACAGCAAAAAGGGAATAAATATTGCCGCCGGTAAGAATAATAATCTTTAAAGAAGGAGGTTTGCCATTATGACAAAAGAAACAAACTGCTGCAGCCGCTGCGGCCGGAACCTGCAGCTGATAGATGATTTCCCCCCGGAATATGCCCCGGTTTCCTTAAAAAAAGGGCTGGAGCTATGCCCGGAATGCTACCGCAACCTCAGCCAGGAAGAACTGGGCCAGTATTTCCGTTGAGAAAATTGTCTGCCCACAGGAAAGCAACCCGATTCACCGAGCCACAGTCTGCACAAAACTAACCTCCGGCTTATCTCAGTCCGGAGGTTTGTCAGTCACGTTTATGTTTTGCACTCCACCGTCCCGCTTTGTATCCAAAAAGAACTTGCCCCGGGTGTCCAGTCCCGCATATACCACCTGGTTCAGGTCAGTGACGCCCTGCTGTCTGAGCTGTTGTTCAAGCCAATTCAAATCCAGATTGTCTTGACTCAAGTTCTGATAAATGATTTCTCCATCCTGAATCAACTCTACTTCCACTCCCTCGTAATTGGTGGAAACTTGCAAATCCTCCGGTGTCACCGGCCTCTTTTGGGATTTGGGAAGGACACTGAGCTGGCCGTTCGGCTCCAGGATGGCATATTCGACATCATTGATATTGAAATACCCCATGTTGCGCAGCTGCATTTTCAAGTCATCAAGATTATACCGCAATACGTGCATTTTCTCTTCCAATATCTTGCCGTTTTGAATGACAACAACAGGCTCACCTTGAATTACCTTTCTGGCAGGACGATTTTTCAAAGAAACCACTTGCATTATATAAGTAAGCAAAGCAAACAAAGTTAGCGCCAGAAAATGCATCAAGGTACGCGTGGGACCTATATCAGTGGCCAAAGTACCGGCGATACTGCCAAATGTAATGCCAGTGGCATACTCAAAAAAAGTCAGCTGGCTGATTTGCTGTTTTCCCAGAATCCGCGCATAAATGAATAAGGAAAAAAAAGCCAGCAGGGTCTGTAAAAACACCTCGAGAATTTGCATCCGCTCACCCCTAGACCTTTTCTTTTTGTGACAGGTAGTACAGCAATATTAATCCGAAAAAAATAAAGACAAAAACCAAAATCCCTTCAATAATTAGTCCTTTCAATTGCAAATCGCCCCTTCCGTTGTTTATTATTACCCGAGTTTTAAAAAAATAAAAAAAGCGGGGCAAAAAAACCCGCTAAACGCTAAATTTTTTTTTTGAATAGAGTATACCCCACCTGCCCCAGTGCCGCCCCCACCGTGTCCGCCAGCCAGTCGGAAACAGTGGCAAACCGGCCGGGTACAAAACTTTGATGCCATTCGTCGCTGATACCGTAAAGGGAAGCGATAATCACCGCCGACACCGCCACCCTCCCCCAAGAGAGCCCGGTGGTCCTTTTAAGACTCACGGCCAGCAGCAGGCCCAGGCCGAAGTACTCCACCCCGTGAGCCACATAGTCCGGCGTGGGAATACTCACCTCGTCCCCGGTTTTTGATGATAAATAAAATATCAACATCATGTAAGCCGCCGTGGGCAGCCACCATACTATTTTTTTCTCTTTCAATTTCGATTCTCCTCATCATCTCTACTCACAATAAGAGGGTCCACTGCAGGGTATCGGGTCTCAATGCAATAGGTATTTACAAAGGCCGTATCCTTTAAAAATTCTCCAAAAATTTTATTCTGAATCATTGCCTTTGTCATATATATGAGATATCCTTTCGGATATTTTTCTATGGCCTGCTGACAGTGAAAACAGACAATTTCATTATCAGCGTCATGCTCAAATAAAATCTTTGCACTCTTTAGGTCCTTTTCGGCCATTACAAACCATTCATTGTACTTCACTGTATCGGCCAATCAGACTCACCCCTGTCTTGTTTATTATGCTTACAAAAGTAGCTTTGTCATCCTTGTATTTCTGCCACTCCTCCGGTGTGTAAATCACCACATCCAAATCTACATCATAGTCTACATTAACTAAAATATCTCTAACAGTTTTTCTTTTATCGTCCGTTTCCAGAATAATACAAATATCAATATCGCTTCCTCGGCTAATTCTTGCCTTGGCACAGGAACCAAAAAGAATAATATCTATAGGATTATATTTATCTATAAGTTGATTTTTAATTTTTTCAATCTCCTTATCATAAGAACACATATAAACCACATCCCTTTATGATATACATTAAATTTGTCCATTCAAACATGCTTATGCAAAGTTACATATTTCCATCCTTATTTTACCATTTTAATACTTGAAATACAAAGAATTTTCGGAGTGCCTGGCACGAAAAAAGGACATGTGTATAATAAGAAGAATACTAATATATTCGAGGTGAAAAATTTGTACCCATTAAAATTTGAACCGGTATATCACTCCCGTATCTGGGGCGGTCAGGCATTACAAGAAAAGTTAAACAAACAATTACCAACCGGTAACATAGGCGAAAGCTGGGAAATATGCGACCACAAAAACGGTACTAGTATCGTTGCTAATGGACACTTTAAAGGGATGCCGTTACCGCAATTGGTAGCCCGGATGGGGGAGAATTTACTGGGCACCCGGATTGCAAGTCGAAATTTTAAACGTTTCCCCCTGCTGGTAAAATTTCTCGATGCCCAAAGTAACCTTTCCGTCCAGGTACACCCAAATAACTATTACGCTCAGAAATTGGAACAGGAACCGGAAGGAAAGACCGAACTATGGTACATAATAGATGCCAAACCCGGTGCTGAAATAATATACGGATTACATAATGCTGTC
>CAZGXM010000025.1:0-33452 GCA_964529795.1 uncultured Thermoanaerobacteraceae bacterium | reverse complement strand
GGCGGCACTTTCCAAACCGGGAAATTTAGCCGCTGCCACTATACCGAATAAGGCGCTCAAGAAGCCGACCGGAAGAATTAATAAACCGCCGATAATATAGCCACGTCTTGCAGTTTCGGCATCTTTTGCAGCAAATGAAATCTGCACAACTGCTTGAGTGGAATGAGCCTGAGTAATCATGACCACAAACCATGCTGCAACCAGGGCAAAACCCACACCTGCCACCGGGTCAAACCAAGGACCATCCGGCAGACTTACACTTAACTGGGAGAACCCGCCTACCTGAGATACGCTTATAAAAACCCCAACAATAATGCCGAAATAAATTACAGCCACGTTGATCAGGTTGGCAAGACCCGCAGCCCAGTAACCGCCAATTAATGTAACCCCAACGAATACTATGGCAGTGGTCAGCATACCGGTAGAAAAGGTAAATACGTCCGGTAACAGTGCAGTTAATATTGCACCCCCCGCTACATACTGCAAAGATGTAATTACCATCTGAATCACCAGCTGTCCGATTACACCAATTATCCTGCCAGATTTATCATAATAACGTTCAAACAATTCCGGAACTGTGGATATGTTCATGTTCCGAAAACGGCCGGCAGCTACCAGCCCCACAATAATGGCCCCGGCCGCCCAGGCCGCATTATACATTCCAGCTGATATACCTGTACTGTAAGCCCGTTCAGCCACTCCAACGGTGGACGCGCCACCAACCGCCAGTCCGGCCACCATCACGGCAACCACGTAGGAAGGCAGTCCCCTGCCTGCCAACAGATAACCGATTGCGCCTTCACCTTTGCTTAACCTTGTGGAATACCACGACACGGCATATAACATAATAATGTACAGTATTACAATAATCAAAGGAATATTCATCCGATTTCGTACCTCCTCTTGTAAAATGGACGTGGTCTTACTTTTCTCCTAAAAAAACGTTTCTTAAATGTTCACCTCCTGTTGATACCGGTTTTTTAAAATGGAGAAGCCGTAGGATGCCGCAGTACCCGTTTGACCTCCTCCTGAAAATTTTTGAGAGGTTCTGTTCTGGATGCCCTGACAGTAAATACATCTATATCCTCCGGCAGCCGGAAGCTCAACCGGCGCTTTCCCCAGGCCAGTTCGAAACACTGCATTTTGTTTCGGTCCCTCCTTTTTTATAGGCCATGTTCAGCAGTTCCGCTACATGCATTACGGAAACTTGATCCATGCCGTTTCGATGCAAGCCGTCTTCAACATGCATCTGGCAGGCATGGCAAGCCGTCACAACAGTTTCGGCACCGGTAGAACGAATATCTTCCATTTTCCGGTTATTAATCCTAGTTGATAAGTCGTAATGATGAAGGCTGAATGAGCCTGCACTGCCGCAGCAGACCTCTTTTTTGGGCAACTCCTGAAAATCAATACCCCGGATAGATTGGATAATCTGCCTCGGTTCCTTGCGAATTCCCTGACCCCTTGCCAGGTGGCAGGGATCATGATAAGTCACGTTTAGCGGCAGTTCCCCGACATCTTTATCCCATCCGTCAACAGTGACGATAAATTCACTGAAGTCCCGTGTCCTACCGGCCAATTTTTTTGCCTTTTCCAGGTACTTCGGGTTATCTGCCATCAATTCCGGATAATCCTGTTTTAATGCCAAGCCGCAAGAAGCACAGGCGGTTATCACTGCATCAACTTCCATTTCTGCGAACACACGAATGTTGGCCTTGGCCATTTCCACTGCTGTTTCCCTGTCCCCATTGACCCGCACAGGGGTACCGCAGCAATGTTGTTTGGCTGGTAATACAACTTCATAACCGTTCTTATTGAGGACCTCTATAACTGCCCGTCCCGCGCCTGTATAAATGTAGTTAATCATGCACCCGGTAAAAAAAGCTACCCGCCCCCTGAAGTCCCCGTCAGTCTTAATCACTTCAGGATAACGTTGACGCAGTGTTGGAGAAACAACCGGTTTCAGCAGGCGTCTACGGTCCAACCCCATAGGCAGCCGTGGCAGCATGCCGTTTCCGCCGGGCCCGGGTCGGAATAAAATCTTTTGAAAAAAGGATCCCATTTTCAACCCAAAGTCAAAAATCCCCTTGTTTCTAAGCGCCAACCTGAAAATGAGTTTCTTTAAAGGTGATAGCCCCTTTTCTTTAACAATCTCCCACCTGACGGCCTCTACCAGTTTGTCTGTATTTACTCCACTGGGGCAGTTAGCCACACATGCCTTACACAACAGGCACTGATTAATACGCTCGGAAAAATTATCGGTAAAGTCCAATTCATCGTTAATTGCCGTCCTGATCAAACGAATTTTGCCGCGAGCCACGGTAGATTCTACTCTCAGTTCATTAAAAACCGGGCAGACATTCTGACAGGCACCACAACGTATGCACTTGATGGCTTCTTTTTCCCACTCCGCAAATACCCTGGACACAATTATCACTCCCCAAACATGACACCGGGGTTCAACAGGTTCTCCGGATCCAAGGCCAGTTTAATGCTTTTCATCACCCGGTATCCCGTTTCTCCGGTTTGAAGTTTAATAAATGGTGCTTTTGCTCTTCCGATGCCGTGCTCCCCGCTCAGAGTACCTTCGAGTTCCAGCGCGGCATAAAAGACTTCGTCAATAGCCTTTTTCACCCGGGTCATTTCTTCCTTATTCATTTCGTCACACAAGAAAGTAGCATGAAGGTTACCATCGCCGGCATGACCAACAACAGCAATTAATACATCATTCTTTTTCGCAATCTCATCGATTTTTTTAATCATTGCCGGAATTTTACTTCTCGGTACGGTAGCATCCTCGCCAATGATGGTCGGCTTAACCCGGGCCACCGCGGCAAAGGCCGCCCGGCGGGCCTGCCAAAGTTCCTCCGCCTCTTCCGCCGTTTCGGCAATTCTAATTTTTCTGGCACCAATGTCGCGACAAACCTTTTCAATTTTGGAAATTTGTTTATCCAGTATTTCCAGGTCTCCGTCAACCTCAATGAGCAACACCGCTTCTGCATCCAAGGGAAAACCTACTCGTGCATACTCTTCAATATTCCTGATATAGACACTGTCCAGTAATTCAAGAGTGGTGGGAATGATCCCGCTGGCTATAATTCCTGATACCGTTTCCCCGGCCTGGTCAATTTTGTCAAATACCGCAAGCATGGTCTTCTTACCCTCCGGTTTGGGAAGAAGCTTTAAAATAACCTTGGTAATTATTCCTAGCGTACCCTCGCTGCCGGTAAATAACCTGGTCAAATCATAACCGGTAACGTTCTTGATAACTTTTCCACCAGTATTAATAATTTCTCCGGTTGGCAGCACCACCTGTAAACCCAAAACGTAATCCCGGGTTACACCATACTTTACTCCTCTGGGGCCGCCGGCAGATTCGGCCACATTACCACCAATAGTAGAAAAAGCCATACTTGCAGGATCCGGTGGATAAAACAGGCCAAGTTTCTCCACTTCCTGCTGCAGTTGTGCGGTTTTTACCCCCGGTTCTAATTCCGCGATTAAGTTTTCCGAGTCGATATTGAGAATTTTGTCCATTCTGGTAAGTACCATGATAATACAATCGGGAACGGACAGCGTGCCACCGCTCACATTAGACCCTGCTCCCCTGGGAATTACCGGTATCTTATGCCGATAGGCAAACTGCATTATTTGCGAAATCTCTTGGGCATTCCCCGGATAGACTACCACTCCGGGAGTGTTTTTTTTGTCTATTGAGGAAAATGAGGCATCATAAGTGTAACAAAACCGATCCTCATAATCATCAAAGACATTTTCCTTCCCAACAATGCCCTTTAGTTCATCAATTAAGTTTTGCTGCATGAAAGATCATCCTCCCAGAATGTTCTATATAGTTGAACCTTGTTCTAGTCTTATGACAAAAAAATTAAAATTTTCCTGTCTGTATTTTTGTCTATATATTTTTAATATTTTTATTCGACAATATTTTTTAAATTCCTTTTTAATTAGCAAAAAAAAATTAAATTATTAAAAATAATTAAACCATGTTCTGTTTTTTTGAACATGGTTTCCTCTCGCCAAATACATTTTACAACATTAACCTGTGTGAAATTTTTTCTGCGGTACGAGTCACTTCCCTTACAACTTCCATGAAGCGCTCACCTTGAAACCGACCGGTAGGTCCGGACACGCTTAAAGCCGCAACAATACCATTCTTGTCGTAAATTGGTGCCCCTACACACATCAGCCCTATTTCTATTTCTTCCTTGTCAACGGCATATCCCCTTTCCCTCACCAACGTCAGTTCGCTCTTTAAGGTTTCCAGATCTGTAATTGTATTATTGGTAAATTTCTTCAATCCCTCAGCAGCAAATCTTTCTATATACGCATCATCCTGATGGCTCAACAATACCTTACCGTTACTGGATGCATGGGCATAACTTAGTGTCCCGACTGCAGGCACCAATGTTAATCTCTGGTTCGTTTCCACCTTGTCTATTAATACCACTCTACCAAGTTCGTTGCTGTTTTTGTCCAGAACTCCCAAGTTGACAGTCTCACGCAACTTGGCACATAACTCTTCCGCAAAGGGACGCCAAATATCCTTCAATGAAATTTTACTCCCATAAAGCATACCCATATTATAAATTGCCATTCCAAGCCAGTACTTGCCCGTTACTGCATTTTTTTCCACAAATCCTTTTTTTTGCAGGGCAATTAAATTCCGGTGAACCGTACTCTTATAACAGCCCAAACTTTGAGCAATCTCTGTTACCCCTATTTCCTTATTTTCCATGTACATCAACCACAAAATATCCAAAGCTCGCTCAACGCTGGTAGCAGATTTACTGGTCACAGGTTTCATCTCCTCTTTGCACATATCTGTAAAGTTTAAATTTGAGAACTACAACTCAAAAGTTGACAACAACTGTTGTTTTACAACTATATTCTTTTTCCCAAGATGCTTTCCTGCTTTACAACCATAATTTATGTTTCCTTAATTAAAACCCTGTTCCATATTGTATTATATTTGATTAAGTGTTTAATACAAAATAGAAATGGATGACTTCAACGAAAAGCAAAAAAAAAAAGCCAAAGAAATCAAAACTCGATCCATTTAAACCCATAATCGATGGCTGGCTGGTAAAGGATTTAGCCGAAAAATATAAGCAAATGCATATCGCAAAGAAGTTTACGATAGGTTATGTGATGCATACGGAGATAAAAGCTCTAATCTTACCATAAGGTTAATAGGCTAACAATTCATCGTACCACCATGCACTTTCCCCGCTCACCGAACACATGGGAAAACGATAACGACGTACCATATCCGCCAGCGAAGCAAAACCAATTTCCACAGGCAAAACAATTATCGGCAGTCCCTCGGAAATAAATCTTGCAATAATAGGATCATTGGTAGCCAGTGCTTTTTGCCCATGCGTGTAAATTGCTAATGCGGAAATATTCTTGATTGTTATATTAGTATTATTTATTTGATCTAGGTTTTCAATTTCAATAAACAGCACAGTACCGTTACCCCAAACCTCACTGCCCGAGGACCAATAAGACACATTTCTTACTTCATTTCCTAAAGCTTCGGCCGTTAAATTAATTATCTCGACATTACGAAGCAAACCCAGTAAACTTGCCAGTTTCATGCTAATCACTCCCGTCATTAAATACTGCAAATTTGATGCCACCGGAAACCTTAGGTTTGACGGTGTTGGCGCAGCACATCGGGCCTAGATATGCCAGCTTTTTGTACAACGCCGTCAAAAATTTGACATCATCAAAGACAGGCTTTCGATACAATTAATCAGCCCTGCAATGCTACAATTGCACCAAGAGTTATTTTTTTCCGCTTTTTAATTAATTTTCGGGGTTAAAGTGCCTTTTCCTGATTATCTGCCTCTTTGAAACAAATTATTCCCGATACACAATTAAATCCGAAGTCCTCGTCAAAAAGTGGCATTGAATTTGCACTTTTGATGTTAGATAGCAACTTTAATTATAGCGTCATAATAGGGGAGGAATATTTGATGAGTTTTGACAATTTGGCCCGTTCCATTGTCCTGGGCGTTGCGGGGAATAAACATGTAACTAATTTTGCCCTCAAGCACGGTATGAACCTGGTCGCCCACCGTTTTGTCGCAGGTGAAAAATTGGAAGAAGCAATTCAGGTAATTAAACAACTTAACGCAAAAAAAATTTGTGCCACTTTGGATCACCTCGGCGAAAGTGTGCTTAATGAAGGAGAGGCCGTCAAAGCAGCCAAAGAGTATCATGAAATTCTGGAAGCTATAAACCGGTCACAAGTTGACAGCAATGTTTCATTAAAACTGACCCAAATGGGACTGGATGTTGATGTCAACCTTTGTAAAAAAAATGTGGAAAGGATTGTCTCCAAGGCAAAAGCATTCAATAATTTTGTTAGAATTGACATGGAAGATTCGCAGTATGTTGATGCCACAATTGATCTTTTTAGTTGCCTGGTGGAAAAGTACCCCGAAAATGTTGGTTTGGTACTACAGTCCTACCTTTACCGAACCACCGGCGATATGGAAAAGCTGGCAAAATACAAACCAAACTACCGGTTTGTCAAGGGCGCTTATAAGGAACCAAAAGAAGTCGCATTCCCCCACAAAAGCGATGTCGATAAAAACCTCATAAAAATCATCGAAATGCACTTGGCCGCCGGTGGCTATACGGCAATTGCCAGTCATGATGAAAACATTATTGAAGCTGTCATAAAGTACACAGAAGATAATAACATCCCTTCCAACCAATTTGAGTTCCAAATGCTTTACGGTATCTGTACCGGCCTACAGGAAAAATTGGCAAAAGAAGGATATAAGGTTAGATGTTACGTACCTTATGGCAGTGACTGGTACCCGTATTTCAGCAGGCGGTTGGCGGAAAGACCGGCCAATATCGCCTTTGTTCTAAAAAATATCTTTAAGCATTAGTTTTCGTTGTATAAAACCCCGTAGCTAAAAATGCTACGGGGTTTAAGATGACAGTCATCAAAAAGTAATCAACGCTATCCGTTAGTTACTCTTCAAGCTTTTCAGTTTATAATAAAGTGTGCTGCGGGGTACACCTAAAATCTTGGCCGCCTTTGTCTTATTACCGTTGGCCTCTTCCAGGGCTTTTAAAATCAGCTCGCGTTCAATACGTTCCGTTTCGAAAGATAAGGGCGAATCCATCTCTCCAGGTTGCCCTGCCAAATATGCTTTTAACTCTTCAGGGAGATGGTTTTTATTGATATAATCGCCTTCCGTCAGTACCACCAACCGTTCAATAACGTTTCTTAGCTGTCTAACGTTTCCCGGCCAGTGATACCTGACCAGCAAAGCCATTACTTCGGGTGCAAGCTTCAGTTTATCCCTGCCGTAAAGCATGCCAAATTCGTTCAGGAACACTTCCACTAAATCAGGAATGTCCTCTTTTCTCTCCCGTAACGGGGGGATATCCAAAGAAACTACATTTAGCCGGTAATACAAATCCTCTCGAAACTTCCCTTCTTTGACCATTTTTTCCAGGTTACGGTTAGTAGCCGTAATTACTCTCACATCAACCTTAATTGGTTCATGACCCCCAACCCGGTAAAATACCTTGCTTTGCAATACCCGCAGTAATTTAACCTGCATGTTTAAATGTAGTTCGCCAATTTCGTCCAAAAAGATGGTACCGTTGTTAGCCAGTTCAAATTTACCGGCCCGGCCACTCCTGTCAGCACCGGTAAATGAACCACTATGATAACCAAATAACTCACTTTCAAACAACGTCTGCGGAATTGCCGCACAGTTTACAGCAATAAAAGGCTTATCCCTGCGGTAACCAGCATTATGGATTGCTTCTGCAAAAAGTTCCTTCCCAGTGCCGCTCTCACCTCTTATCAGGACAGAAGCACTGGTCTTGGCAACTTTTTGAGCCATAACGCGCACCTGGTTCAGTTTGCGGCTTCGTCCCACAATTTTGTAAAACGGGTCCTTATCACCTTTTATCTCGTCAAACTTTTTCTCCAGCTTGCGCAACTGCAATCCGGTTTCCGACAGTTCCTTATGAAGGTAAAACACCTCGGTAATATCACGTTCCGCAGAAACTCCCCCGATTATATTGCCATTTACCCTGATAGGTTCAGCACTGATTAACACATGCGTGTTTTCTCGGGGCTGGTGATAAGAATTTTTAACCTCTTTATTCTCGCCTTTTGCCTGGGTAACAACCAGATTTTGAAAAAACATGTCAATTTTCTTTCCAATAATATCTTCGACAGCAATCCCGTACAATTCTGCCGCCTTGTGATTCCAGCCTACCACTTCATTGTTATCGTTAATAATGGTTATTGCTTCGTTGACCAAATTTAATACAGCAGAAAGCTTTGCTTCACTTTCAAGCAGCCAATTCCAGATCTCGTCAAGCAACCTTTTAACATCAATTATGCCGATTATTTCACCATTGTTCTGTACCAAGAAAGCTTCCAGTGCTTCCTCACTCTTCATGATTTCCATCAAATCCGGCAGAGGGGCAGTGTGCTGCACCGGGATAAAATTATCTGACATTATGTTTGCTGCAGTTTCCCCGGACATCAAATCATGACAACCTACGTCCTTGATAATTCCCACTGCAACACCCTTATCCAAAACTACGTACCATACGTTACCTTTTTCCAGTTCAGCAACGCTCGTTTTTCCACTGACAGTTTTAAAAGTTTGGTATATCAAATCACCCGCTGTCAGGTTTTTTACCGTATAAAGTCGCAATTTTCTCCCCTCAATCAAGCCAAAATTTACTTGAATACAATTCAATTGCAGGGCTGAAAAAGACTGCAGCAAGCTGAAACGCACAAACGGCTGCGCATTTATTCAGAAAATTCGCTAGTAGGAGCTAAACTCCTGCCAAAAAGTCAAATATGTCAGAGACTTTCAATATCTAACCCAATTCGAAATGCACGGATATTCAAAGCATGAATTTTTTCGGGAAACTGTTGTCTGATGCCCTCCTCCAGGTTCTCGGGCTTTAACACGGGATAGTGCTTCAAAATATAACCCAAGGATAAAATGTTCATGACCTGCAGTCTTCCCAGTTCCAGCGCCGTATCGCGCAACTTGTAACCCACCTGGTTATCCCGTCCCTTTGGCTGCACCAGGTCCTTGTCGTAAATTATCAAGCAGTCTTTAGGGACACTGTCAAAGTACCGCATGTAAGCCTGTTGGGTCAGCGTCAGCACCACCTGCGGCTTATCACAATGAGGGTAGTAGATTGGCCCATCAGAAATCATGACCTCCGCCTGGGAATAGCCACCCCTGCTTGCAGTACCGTACGACTGCGATTGAACTACATTTTTATTCTCAATCAATGCTGCCTTGGCCAAAATACCTCCGGCCACTATCAGACCCTGCCCGCCTTCCCCAGCCAAAATTATTTGAGACACTTTCTGCATCAGACCTCACCCCCCTGGTTTTCACGGTAATTATACCGCTGGTACAGCGTCAGGAAGTCAGGCTTGTCCCTGTTTGCCAAAATACCGGACGGAAAATGTTTTTCCCTTTCTTCATCAGGAAGGGCCTCGTAACTGGATTGGGGCACAACTAGCTGTTTGAGGTAATTCATCATATTGACCGCAGGGCTATGACCATTATAACGGCCAAAATACGTAGGACAAGCACTCATGACCTCCACCATACTAAAACCTTTTTTCCGGATTGCCTGGACTATGTAGCGGCGCAAGCTGTTAACATGGTAGGCCGTCGTCCTGGCCACAAAATTGGCACCGGAGACAACTGCCAAAGCGCTGACGTCAAAACCAGTTTCCGCAACACCACGGGGCGAAGTAGTTGTCCTGGCCGCCATTGGTGTGGTGGCGGAGTACTGTCCGCCGGTCATACCGTAATTAAAGTTATTGATGACAATTGCGGTTAAGTCCACGTTGCGCCGTGCTGCGTGAATAAAATGATTACCACCAATGGTAACCGCATCACCGTCACCCATGAGTACCAGCACGTGCAATTCCGGATTAGCCAGCTTGATCCCGGTTGCATATGCCAAGGCACGCCCGTGAGTCCCGTGAAAGGCGTGGGTTGCAAAGTAGTCATCTGCCTTTCCCCAGCAGCCAATACCGGTGGCTATCACTACCTGTTCCCTGGGAAGCTCCAGTTCTGCCAGGGCCTCGGCAATAGCCCGCATGACGATGCCGTCACTGCACCCGGGGCACCACATGTTGGGGAGCTTTTCCATCTTTAAGTAATCCCGGAAGGTAAAAGCCATTACTTTGCCACCTCCTTGATTTTCGCCAGAATCTGGTCAGGGGTAATCAGCTCCCCGTCCACCCTGGAAACCGGGTAAACCGGAAGGTTGTAACCTGCGTTCAAGCGTCCCACTTCAAGCAGGACCTGCCCCAAATTCATTTCCGGAACAATTACACTCCTGCTTGCTGCCAGCACATCCCTTACCGCATCTTCCGGAAAGGGCCAAATGGTAATCAACCGCAACAAGTTGACACTTAACCCGCACTCATTGGCCTCTACCACTGCCTGCATTGCCGACCGGGAAGTGCCGCCATAAGCAATGATTGTACAGTCCGCTTTTTCAGGCCCGAAAATTTCTGTCTGGATAATGTCCGCCCGGTTGTGGTAAATCTTGTTGTACAGGCGTTTTACAAGCGCAGCGTTGTTTGCCGGGCTGCTGTTTGTGCATCCAGTGGCATCATGGGCAGAACTGGAAGCATGCAGGATATAGGGGTCTCCGTATTTGGCCATGGGCGGTATGCCGTCCTCATCCGGAGCATACGGCAGGTACTTCCCGGGATCCCCCGTGGGTCTCTTGCGGTTAACTATTTCCAAGCTACCGGGCTGCGGCAGTTCCACACACTCTCTCAAGTGTCCTATTACCTCATCGCCAAGGAGGACCACCGGGGTGCGGTATTTCTCCGCCAGGTTAAATGCCCGCACGGTCAGGGTGAAACACTCCAGCACCGATGCCGGTGACAGGGCAATAATGGCATGGTCGCCGTGAGTACCCCAGCGCACCTGCATGATATCACCCTGGGCAGGGCGGGTTGCCAGGCCGGTAGCTGGGCCCATCCGCTGCACGTCCACTACCACGCAGGGAACCTCCTGGGCAATGGCCACTCCCAGGTTCTCCTGCATCAGGGAAAACCCCGGACCGCTGGTGGCTGTAAATGACTTGACCCCTGACAGGGAGGCACCTACTATGGCAGCCATGCTGGCCAGCTCATCTTCCATCTGAATATAGATACCGCCGTAGTCTGGCAATACATTGGCGCAGATTTCCGCAACTTCGGACGAAGGGGTGATGGGGTACCCGGCAAAAAATCTGGCACCCGCCTCAATGGCGCCCCAGGCGCAGGCCTCGTTGCCCTGTATAATTTGTCTGCCTGTGGGTCTACGCACTTGCGCTCACCTCCAGCAATATGGCCATGTCAGGACAGCGCCAGTCACACAGGCGGCAGTAAGTACACCTGTCCACGCCCGTAACCAACGGCAACCCGTCTTTGGCCGGTTCATAAACCTTTTGCGGGCAAAACGCAATACAGATACCGCAACGTTTACAAAAATGTTCGTTAACAGTAATTTTTACCTGCGGTTGTTCCATAGACATGCTCCTTCCCGTTTGTCATGGCATCCTGCGGACCAGGGTAGGCCCGCAGACTTGAACTAAAACGCCTCATGCCGATAAAATTCTCTGGCCGCTCACCCAAAAACCGATACTAAATCCATCCCCGTAACCTAACCCCTTCCTGGATATTGCGCAGTGCAATGCTCCAGGCCGCCATACGCATGGTAATATTTTCTTTCCCGGCCAGGTCAAATACATCCTTGTAAATTGACCTGAACATCCGCTCATACCGCCGGTGTACTTCCTGCTCGGGCCAGAAAAAACCGTATGTCCCCTGAACTCTCTCCAAATAGGCAATGACCGTACCGCCCCCGTTGGCCACGATGTCCGGTACTATCAGCACCTCCATGTCCTCGAGAATTCTTTCCGCCGCGGGGGTAACAGGTCCGTTGGCACCTTCCACTATGATGTCGGCCGCCACCCGGGAAACATTTTCCACGGTAATTGCACTTTGAACCGCTGCGGGAATAAGTACCTGGCAAGGGCAGGCAATTATTTCGTCCCGCGGCAAATCCTGACCCCCGGTAAATCCCTTCACCGTCCCGTGCCGGGCAACATGCTCCTGCAGCGCCGTTATATCCAAGCCCTGTTCGTTATATGCAAAACCCGAAACATCACTCACTCCAACCACGGTTGCGCCATACCCGGCCAATATCCTCGCCGCCCAGGAACCGACTTTACCAAACCCCTGAACTGCCACTTTCAACCCGCACAAGTTCAAGCCCAATCTTTCACAGGTTTCCCTGACCGCCAGGCTCACTCCCAGGCCCGTAGCCTGGGGTCGGCCTTTCGCTCCCCCCAGTGGAATCCCCTTGCCGCTGATTGCATCCGGCTGGTGGCGCATGGCATGCATCTGTTCCCATTCATCCAGCATCCAGCTCTGGGTATCTACACCCGTACCCACGTCCGCCCCGGGAAAATCAACCATAGAGCCTAACATGGGGGCAATGGCCCGGATGTATCCCCGGCAGACCCGTTCCAGCTCGCCCCGGGAAAGTTCAAGAGGGTCACAACGCACGCCCCCTTTACCCCCGCCCGCAGGCAGCTGGTTAACGGCATTCTTCACCGTCATCCACAGCGCTAATGCCTTGATATCATCCAAGGTCTCATCGGGATGAAACCTGGTACCCCCTTGCACGGGTCCCAACGCGTAATTATAATGAACCCGGTAACCGGTGAACAATTTAACCTTACCGTCATCCATCTTCACCGGAAACTGAACCTCCATCAGCCTTTGCGGTGCACTTAACAATTCCACCAGTTCCGGGCTGATACCGGCAACGGCTGCCGCAGCCGCCAGTTGTTCAATGGCCGTTTCCCATGCCGAATCCTCCATAACCATTACCTCCTGCCCTTAAAGCATTTGGAAGTTTAACCCCCACCCAGGGGGTATACCAGGGTAATCTCATCCCCGTCGGTGGGAGTATAGTCTCTTTTTCGGTACTGCCCGTTAACAATTACAGCCATGACAATACCGGGGTCAATACCCAGTTCCTCAACCAGGATTTCCCGTACTGTCTTTGGCGAATCAATCTCCACGGTCACCCCATCTTTTCCACTGGCAAACAACCGCCGCATGGTGCCGGTGGCCTTAATTGTAATCTTCATTGACAATCATCCTTGTCTGATATTATGCACCTGTCAGTAGCAAGCCCCATTTATGCATCCAGGTGCTTTTTCACTACTTCAACCACATCAGGAAAGTCAATTTTCAACCGGCGCAGTGTCTCCAGGGTGGGAATGCCGTTTTCGTTCCAACCGCGGCGCTTGTACACGGTGTCAATCAAGGTTTCATACTGTTCTTCCCTGTACCTGCGAAGAATTTTAATTTTTTCATCCGTTGATTTTCCCTCGGGTTCTACGCCAATAATTTCTTTCAGCTGTTTGTCATAACGCTCGGCCCTGGATTCATATTCTTCAACGGTAACAGGGCCTGATGACCGGTAGGGAATTGCGTCATACTTACGGGTGCCAAATCCCATCCTGAGGTTAAACACTCGCTGGAAATTGTAAACAGCCTCGGACTGGGCAATCAGGTCCTCCTTGGTAATTTCCCGGCCGGTAACCGCCGAAAACAGGCTGACATAGTTCTCCACATGGCCCGGCACCTTCTCCGGTTCCTCCTGATCGGCGTTATCCGCCGGCACCACGTCGTTCCAGGGTAGCTTGCACAGGCCATTTAATCCGAACCAGGTACGCATCATGGGGAAGTAGTGCAGGGCCTCGGCCTTATCTTCAAAAGTGGGTATCTGGTTCAGCACCATATCCATAAATATCAGCCAGGCCTCATCATGCTGCGGCCCTTTATTGGCCAGGCCGTAACCGCCTTTTTGTGCCAGCGATTCCTTGCTGACATATTCCGAGTACTCCAGACCCTTGGCTTCCATACCGATGTCCTGCAGGAATTGCGGGTCTGCCTGGTACTCCCTGACAAATATCTCTTTTATCCGCCGGATGCCCTGGCCTGCTATCCTGCCAAACCCTTCCCCCCGGGCCATCTGATGCAATAATTCCAGCGCCGCCCGGGAATTGCCAAACTTTAACTCCAAACCGCCGGTTCTTTCCTTGTCCAAAATACCGTTTTCGTAGCACTCCATGATAAAAGCTGTGGCGGTACCAAAAGAAATGGTGTCAATCCCGTAAGTATCACAGTAAAAATTACACTCGATAATATGGTCCTGGTCAAAAATTCCCAGATTGGAGCCCACACCAGCAATGGTTTCATACTCCGGGCCGTCCACCAGTACCTTCTGCCCCTTGTAGGGACCGGTTTTCAGTTCATAACCGTGTATTACCTGGGCACAGGCCAGGGTACAGCCGTACCAGCAACCCTCCGCCCCGGTGTGGGTGAGGCGGTTGTCCCAGTTGAGAATCGGCGCGGCATCGGGATGCGAGCCGAACTTGAAATTGCACACGGGCAGCAAGTCATGGTCATTCATAATGGGCGGCAGGTGAGTGGTGCCCCGCTTGCGCATGTTGTTCTGCTTGTGGTCCTGGGTGGCTATCTCGCGGTGCATCTTGATACCGGTCTCGTCAACCCGGTTCTTGTCCGCAGGGTGGTTGGAATCGCCTTTCAAACCGCTGAACTTGACCACCAGCGCCTTTATCTTCTTGTTGCGAAAAACAGTCCCGACACCTCCCCGCCCGGCCTGTTTTATGCGGATGGCCTTCCGCTTGTGGTCATAGAAAGAGAAATTCAATATGCCCATATAGGTGTGCTCCGCACCGGTACCGGTGGATACTATGGAAATGTTTTTCTTTTCTTCCGGTGAACCGGCATACAGTTCGGTGAGCTGTTCCACCAGCAAATGGGTATTGATATCCTCTACCGGGACATCTTCAAGGGAAACAATCCCCTCGTCACCATCTATATAGACAATGACATCCCGGTCAGCCTTGCCCTGAATTTCCAGAGCATCCCAGCCGGAGAACTTCAAGAGTGGACCAAAATGCCCGCCCACGTTGCTGTCTATAACAGTTCCGGTTGCCGGAGAAAGGGTAACTGCAATGGATTTTCCCGCACCGGGGTACTGGGTGGTACCACCGATGGGGCCGCTGGAAATGATAATTTCGTTTTCCGGGTCAGACCACTTGGTATTTTCCGTAACGGCGTGCCACAGGTAATAAAGCCCGAAACCACGGCCGCCGATAAAGATTTCTTTCATCTCCGGGGTAACAGGTTTATTTTTTATAATTTGATCAGACAGGTTGACGTACAGTGTCCTGCCGGCATAGCCTTTTTCCACCGGTTTTAATGCGTATTCAAAAGTCTTGAAAACCTTGCGCGATTTTTTCAGTTCCTCCACGGAAAAGGTATGACAACACCCACACATAAACCAGACCTCCCTAACACATTTTTTCCTCTTGAGAACCTGATACTTCCTCCATGTACAGAGCCCCGGCAGGGCATTCTTTCACACACTTGGCACAGGCAATACATTTAAACGGTTCCAGCATGTCCCGGTGCCTGAACATGGCCGCATGCGGGCAGAACCCCACACAGGAAAAACAGCCCACACACAAATTTTTATTAATGAGTACGTTACCGTTTTTCGCCCGGTAAATGGCATTGGTGGGGCAGATGTCAATGCATTCCCCGCACTGGTTGCAGGTGATTATTTCCACCGCCCCGCTGTCAGGCAACCTGGTGCCAATTCTGATGGCGGACTTTTCCCTGTCCTCCACTTTTGTGAAGTTGGTGGAACACACCTGCTCGCAGGCATAACATTGCGTGCAAAGCTCTCCCTTGCTCCTCAGCACTTTCACTGGTCATCACCTCACATAATTTTTACCGGTCACCGGCATATCCCGCACCGTTATTACACACAGGCCGGTTCAGGAATCAACTTTCCTGTTTTAAACCTGTCTATACTCATTGCGGAAATATCAATATCGGGCTTTTCACCGGCAATTTCCTGAGCCATCAACCTGCCCACCACCGGGCCAAGCTGCAGCCCGTGACCGCTCCAGCCAACATCCAGATAGAAACCTTCAACCTCTGTCCGGCCCAAAATTGCCTGGGAATCCGGTGTGATATCATACAGCCCGGCCCACTGGCGCACCACCCGCACTTCTTTGAGAAGCGGTAAATGGAAAGTGACTTTCCTGGCCACATCCCGGAGAAACTGCCAGGTGGACTGCTGGTTAAAGTCTTTCACTTCATGCTCCGGGTCACCCACACCCAGGAGCAGGCTCCCATGCGGTGTTTGTTTGAAGTAAGTGCCATGGGTAAAAGATATCACCATGCAGGGCAGAAACTTTTCCAGAGGTTCGGTAACCAGGATTTGATGTCTTTCGGGATATAGCGGGATATCCAGCCCCACCATGCTTGTAATCACAGCACCGTGCGGGCCTGCAGCATTAACCACCAGCGGTGTGTGAATCTCATCCCCCTGCCGCGTCACCACCGCCGTTACCCGGGTACCGTCCGTGTTGATATCCACCACTTCCGTACCGGTGTAGATTTCCACTCCCAGACGCTTTGCCGCATCGGCATAGGCCTGGGTCAGGTGAAACGGGTCCACATGGCCGTCTCTTTCGTTAAATGAGGCTCCCAACAAGCCTTCTCTGTTAATCCCCTTGACAATCTCTGCCACCTGGTCCACGGACAAAATCCGCGTGTTGGCATTGACCAGCTCATTTTGCAGTCTGGCGTTGACCTTGAATTGCTCCAGTTGGGTTTCCGTGTACGCCAGCATCATATACCCGCCCTGCATCAGACCTATCCCCGGCCGGTAGTCCAGTTCTTCAGCCAGGTTTTCCAGCATTTTTATACTGGTTGCCGCCAGGCGGATATTGATTTCCGTGCCAAACTGGTGCCTCACTCCTGCCGCCGAACGCCCGGTACCTCCGGCACAGAGATAATCTTTTTCCAACAGGACTACATCCTTCATCCCCTTTTTGGCCAGGTAATAGGCAACGGAACAACCGTGCACACCGCCGCCAATAATCACCACGCTAGCAGTCTTACGCATCCTCATTTTCACCACCCAACAACTTGCCCAGTTTTAACGGTCTCACCGGCTGCCGGAATGTGGGCATCTGCACCTGTTCCAGTGTTTTGCCAGTGGCCCTGGCGATTTCCCGGGCCACCACCTGCCTGCACCCGCGCCCCTGGCACAGACCCATACCGCAGCGGCTAATGCGCTTGATTTCGTCAATACTGGTAAAACCCTGCCTGATAAGTTCTCTAATTTCCTCCAAATCAATATCTTCACAGCGGCAGACTATTGTCCGTTTCCTGTCACTGCCCCCGGTCACACGAATATTTCTCAGCGTCATGACCAGGTCCTTGGCCACTGCCAGCGAAATAATCGGTGTACGTTCCTGGCTTTTTACCCGCTGGATTTTTATCACTCTGGCAGTACCCACTGCCTTTCCTTCCCTGTCAAGCGCCAGCACTTCCGAACCCACTTGCGGAAGCGGCAGGTATTCGTAGGGTATTTTCACCAATCCTTCGCTGTCCGAATAAGTATAGTCTACGATAAATATCGCCAGCCCCGGGCAATTGACCACACAGATGCCGCACCCGTTACACCGCTCAGCGTCAATCCGCGGCAGGTCATTAATATCCTCAAATTTCCGGATTGCACCAAACCGGCAGGCAAGATAACAGGGGTTACAGGGAATTTTTTGAAAGCACTCTATTATTGCTACCGGCCCTCTTTTCAATCTCTCCTCACCCGGTATCACTGCTTTTAAATCATTTTGACTTGGCACTCCTGTACTGGCAAGCACATAGATCCCCCCTTTCTCAACCGGTTACCATCTTTATCCCGCTGCGTATCCTTTCCCCTGCCGGACCGGAACGAAGCTCCGACAGACGCCTAACCGCTTCCTGCCAGGTTTGTTCGTATCCTTCCGCTTCAAAACCCAGCCTGTACGCCGCAGCCATACCCACCAGCTGCCCTTCAATCATGGCCGCACTGGCTTCTTCCACCCCACTGACATCTCCCGCCACGTAAATGCCGGGAACAGTGGTCATCAAATTTTCATCTCTCAAGGGTACATGCCCGCCCAGCTGGGGAATATACTTCAGTTCACACCCGGCCTGCCACAGCAGTTCAGCCAGCGGGGTCAGGCCCACTGCAATGCAGATAACGTCTACCACAATATTTTTCTCGGTCCCCGCCACCGGTTGAAAGTGCTCGTCCAGTTGCCAGATCACCGCTCCCTCCACCGTACCGGCGCCATAGGCCTCTTTAATTGTATGGGAAGTATAGATTGGTACACCGGCTCTTCTGATCTTGGCGGCATGAACCAGGTAACCGCCTATATAAGGGGCAGCCTCCACAACTCCCGCTACCTGCACACCGGCCTGCAGCAGCTGGTAGCTGACTATAAGACCGATATTTCCTGATCCCACCATCAGTACCCTTTTGCCCGGGAGGACACCGTGTACATTGGTCAGCGTCTGCACTGCACCGGCCCCGTAAACGCCGGGCAGGTCATTATTGGGAAAGGGAAGTACTTTTTCCGCCGCCCCGGTGGCAACAATCAAACTGTCCGCCTTGATTTCCAGCACCCGGTCCGGACACTCCGCTGTTATCACGCCGTCTTCGTAATAGCCCAGAACAGTGGTGCCTAGTCTCACGTCAATATTTTCAAACTCCTGCAGGCGCCGGTTTAACAGGCCCGCAATATCAATGCCACGGGTTCCGGCATACTGTTCCTTTGAACCGAAAAACTTGTGGGTCTGCTTAATCAATTGACCGCCCACCACGTGGTCCCGGTCCAACAAGAGTACGTTGGCCCCCACGGAAGCGGCACTGATGGCAGCATTCAGACCGGCCGGCCCGGCACCAACCACGGCGATGTCAGTCTTGAGCAACGAGTTCACCCCTCCCTCGCTGGGTTTCCACACGCATACCACTTTCCAACCTTTCCACACAAACACGTACGTTCGGTGTGCCGTTGACAGTCATCAAGCAAGATGAACAATTGCCGATAGCGCAGTACAGCCCTCGCGGGCGCTTGCTTTTGGGACTGTAACCTAACACCCGTACACCCGCGGCGTGAAGCGCCGCTGCTATAGGTTCCCCTCTATATCCCTCCAGTTCCTTCCCGTCAAAATAGAACTTTACTTTCTCACCTTTGGAAAATGTCAAAATAGGATGCCTTTCAATCCTCAACTTTTACCCCTCCATGCTTTGGAAAGTACCCGGGGAAAGATTGCTTGCATTATTTTATGCCCCCGGAAATTGGTATGACCGGTGTAAACCAAAGCAATGTAAAAAAATATGTAAGTTTTGAGCACCTGCTGCGGCTGCTGTTTCTATTTTTCCTGGAAACACCGGCCAACCTTTTGTTTTTAAAAAGGACTGCAAACTACCATCCTGGGGTTTCCATCCCTTTTGCATTTAAAATGCACAACCGTTTATTTTTCTCCCAGGTAAGCCTTACGTACCCGCTCATCGGCAAGGAGGTCACTGGCTTTACCAGTAAGGACACTCTTGCCTGTTTCCAAAACATAACCCCGGTTAGCAATCTTAAGCGCCACCCTGGCATTTTGTTCCACCAGTAAAATTGTTACCCCTTCTCTGTTTATTTCCTTAATGGTTTTGAATATGCCCTGCACCAGCAACGGGGCCAAGCCCAGGGAAGGCTCGTCCAGGAGCATCAGCTTCGGCTTGGCCATCAATGCCCTGCCAATAGCCAGCATTTGCTGTTCACCGCCGGACAGCGTACCGGCAAGCTGGTTTTTCCTTTCCGCCAAACGGGGAAAAAGGTCGTATACAAACCGCCGGCTTTTTTCCGCCTCCGTCCATTCTTTCTTGCGCGTGTACGCACCTAAACTTAGGTTCTCGTCCACGGAGAGAGTTGCAAACACTTTACGTCCTTCCGGCGATTGCGCTATTCCCAAACTCACGATTTCATGAGCTTTTTTGCTGGCCAGAGACTCGTCGTTAAATGTTAATCTGCCAGCCTTAGGCTTCAACAATCCAGATATGGCTCTTAAGGTAGTGGTTTTTCCGGCACCATTCGCTCCAAGCAGGGTAACAATTTCTCCATCGCCAACTTCCAGGGAAATACCTTTGAGAGCATGCACATAGCCGTAATAAATGTGTAAGTTTTCAATCTTCAATAATGCCATCAGAAATCATCATCCTCTTGTTTCCCGAGATAAGCCTCAATAACTTTCTCGTCGGCTTGAATTTCCTCCGGAACCCCTTCAGCAATTTTGGCCCCGTTTTCCAAAACAACTATGCGGTCAGATATATTCATCACAACATTCATATCGTGTTCTATCAGCAGCACCGTCACCCCGGAGTCTCTAATAATTTTGATTAAGTCTATTAACTCCATGCTCTCCTGCTCGTTCAACCCGCCTGCCGGCTCATCCAAAATAATCAGTTTTGGAAAAGTTGCCAGGGCACGGGCAATCTCCAACCGTCGCTGGTCACCATAAGATAAATTTTTTGCCAGCCCATTGCGAAACCGCCACAGATTTGTCAGTTTTAATTTTTCCTCGACCACTTTCAGGATTTTTGTTTCTTCTATTCTCTGCACTTTCGGCTGAAATACTGATGCCCAAAATCCGGCTTTACTACGGACATGCTGGCCAGACATGACGTTTTCCAGCACGGTCATGTTACCGAACAACCTCAAGGTCTGAAAGGTACGGGCAATTCCCTTTTCGGCAATGGCATGAGGGCGAAGACCGGTAATGCTTTCTCCTTCCAGGCGGATATCCCCCTCATCCGGCTGGTAAATACCGGTAATCAGGTTGAATACTGTTGTTTTACCAGCGCCGTTAGGGCCGATTAAACCCAGGATTTCACCCTTTTTCATCTCAAAATCCACGGCATCTACTGCCCGTAAACCTCCAAAGTTTTTGGTTAAACGCGATAACTCTAACATGTTCATGGCATACCCCTAACCTTTGGATCTGTATTGTTTCGTTCTATAGAGAAACACCAGAGTTGGCGGTTTCTGACACTTCCACCCGGTCTTCCTCCAACGCCCGCCGCATCCGCCGGGTAGGCCACAGTCCCTGCGGGCGAAAGATCATCATCACAATCATGGCCGCCCCAAAAATCAGCATGCGGAACTGTGAAAATTCCCTGAAAATTTCCGGAAGGACAACCATGGCAAAAGTGCCGATAATTACCCCGGGAATGGAACCGGGTCCACCCAGTACAATTATTGAAAACATCACTACGGACTCCCAAAAAGTGAAACTGTCGGGGGATATAATCATCATTTTGGCAGCATAAATATTGCCTGCAATTCCAGCCAGACCGGCACCCACCACAAAACCCAACAATTTGAGACCGGTGGTATCTATCCCCATAGCTTCTGCCGCCAGTTCATCCTCCCTAATGTAGTTCCAGGCCCTGCCGATCCTTGAATTGTCAAGTCTCCTCAGCCCGAGAATAACCAAAATGACCATAATCCACATCAAATAGTAAAAATGCATCGGCTGAACCAGCTTGAAACCAAATATTACCGGCCGGGCAATGCCAAAAACACCGTTTGGTCCCCCGGTCAACCCGCCCGGGTCGTTAATAAGCAGTATGCGCATGATCTCCCCAAAACCGATGGTCACAATGCACAAGTAGTCGCCGCGCAGGTGTAAAATGGGCCGCGTGATGATATAGGCAAAACCTGCAGCCAGTAGCGCGGAAACCGGTATCAACCAAATAATGGGAACACCGTACTTAGTATTCAAAATCGCAGTACCGTACGCACCAATGGCATAAAAAGCGGCATGACCCAAGTTGAAAAGACCGGCATGTCCCACAATGATGTTCAGGCTCAGTCCAAGGAGAATATAAAGCCCAAAGAAAAACCCGACGTCAGTCCAGTACAAGTTTGCCTTCAGTGGGTAGGCCAGCACAACCATGGCTAACACCAAGTACCCCCATTTTCCCATTGCCTCAATTTTTTGCCAAAGTTTGCTCATTAGTCCTCTCCACTTCCCTACAATTTTCTCATTTTCGCAATCCCCAGATGCCAAATGCCTTCAGGACCTTCCTAGACCTTATCCGCAACCCGCTCTCCCAATAGCCCGGTTGGCCTGAAAATAAGAATCAGGATGAGGATAAGGAAAGCCAAAGCATCCTTCCAAGAAGCCGAGAGATAACCGGCACCCAATGCCTCCACAACTCCAAGAATCAGTCCACCAACCATGGCGCCGGGAATATTGCCAATGCCGCCCAGAATTGCGGCAGTAAACGCCTTCAGGCCGTAAGCCCAACCCATGGTAAAGCTGATCTGCCGGTAATACATGCCAACCAGCATCCCGGCTATGCCGCCCAGAGCAGGGCCAATAATGAAAACCAGGCTGATAATGCCGTCAACGTTTATCCCCATTAACCGTGCGGTATCATGGTCCAGAGCACTGGCCCGAATGGCCGTACCAATAAGCGTTTTTTGGATTAGCAAGTACAAGCCCACCATCAAAGAAACCGAGATGATGAGAATTAACAAGCGCATCAGGGTGATTTCCACACCCATAATCTCCCAGCTAATTGGTGGTAATATATTTTCAGGCAACACCTGGTAATTTGGACCGTAAAAAATCATTATGGCATTTTGCAAAAAAATTGAAGCGCCCAGGGCAGAAACAAGTGCAGGTAACCGTCCGGCTTTGCGCAGCGGCTTGTATGCCGTTCGTTCCAGTAAAACACCAGTTACGGCCACACCTCCGGCAATAAACAGAACCAGAAGCAAAAGTCCCACTACCAGGTTTGGAATCATATTTACCAGTCCCATACTCACTATCAATGTCAACGCAAAATATGCCCCTAAAGTAAACAACTCGCCGTGAGCAAAGTTTATCAGTTTGAGAATACCGTAGACCATGGTGTATCCCAGCGCCACCAGGGCATAAATGGACCCGATAGTCAATCCGTTAATTAATTGTTGCAGAAAAAAATTCATAAACCAAAAAGACCTCCTAGAGCGCTTAAGCCCGCCCCGCAGGGAAACGACTATATCGCTTCCCCGCGCAAGCAGGTTGCAACGTCCCAAAGTTTTAACAGTGGCAAACTACTTCTTTAACCGTCAAATCCAGCGGTTACTCCTTGTACAATACCAGGTTACCGTTTTCGTCTACCCGGTAAGCCTTATGGATTGCCCCCAGCCGGTCGCCTTTTTCATCATAAGTAATAGGGCCGGTAATGCCCGGGAAATCCTTGATATCGTTGTGCAGGTATTCGGCCAGCTTTTCAGGATCAGTGGATTTTGTTTCCTTGATGGCATAAGTAATCAGACGGAACGCGTCGGCGGCACTGAGAGTCCACACACTGGGCGGCATCTCGCCGTACTTCGCCTGGTAGTCAGCAACAAACTTGGTCGCTTCGGGATTGTTCAAATCCGATGGACCGGGTTCGGAAGTAATAAACGCACCTTCACCGGCCAAAACCGCTTCCTTGCCGGCAATCTTAAAGAAGTCAGGGTTGTTGTTGGCATTGCCGGCAACGAAGGGTATCATCATACCCAAATCCCTGGACTGTTTCAGGAGAAGGCCACCCTCGGAAAAATATCCTGTAAAGTAAATAGCCTCGGGACCGGCTCCCTTGACCTTGGTCAAAGTAGCGGTAAAGTCCTGTTCACCGGGGGTAATGGCATCAAAGAATACCACTTGCCCACCTTTTTCTTCTACATACTTTTGAGTCCATTCAGCAAGACCCTTGGCATAGGTGGTGTTATCGTGAATCAATGCCACTTTCTTCTTGCCCAGCTCTTTAACAATAAACTCCGCGGCAAACAAACCTTGCCGGTTGTCCAGGAACGCGGTGCGGAAGAACCGCTTGTAACCCTTCTCAGTCAGGTGAGTAGCAGTTGATGACGGGGTTATTTGCAGGATACCCGCTTCATTGTACATATCGGAAATTGGGTCAGTATTGGTGGAGTTATAGGCCCCAACCACGGCAACAACACCACTGGAAATCATCTTTTGCGCAACCAGGGCTGCTTCTTTGGGTTCGCCCTTGTCATCGCCTTCAACGATCTCAACCTGGCGGCCCAACAACCCGCCATCGGCATTAATTTGTTCAGACAGCAGTTTGGCAGCACGTACAAAACCGGTACCCTCAATGGCCCATTTGCCGGTAATGGGGCCCTGGATACCAATCTTAATGGGCTCCGCCGCTTTTTCCTGTTTTTCACCTTGAGAACTGCCCTTGCCAGAGTTTTCCGCAGCCTGCTGCCCACCGCAACCTGCCACAGCAAATACCAATGCAACCACCATTAAAACTAGTACAACTCTTTTTAACATACCTTGGAAACCTCCTTTTTCAATCATCAGGTATATTCTCCGGAAGATTTTGGTTGACTATATTTCCCGGCCAAATGTTTTTTGCTCTCACCCCCTCCCAAGATTAATTGCCCTGCAAAAAAACTTTTGTCTGGAAATAGTTTTGCAAATAGATGTCTAAAAACAGCCATCACAAAAAAAAGACCGCAACTGGTATTTCCTTTTGTATCATCTGGTATGACCAATTAGGTATAAAAGCTATATTCTCTTTTTTTTCAAAATTTCCTCCCGAAAAGAAGAAATTTTTTGAATTTTTTTAGTTGAGTTTCAACACGTAGAATACTTATCAATGAATAACCCCGGTGCTTTTTGCACCGGGATATTTTTTTATTAAATATTTTACGCACTAGTTCATTTTTTTACCTTGTGACACCAGTAACTAGAATACATTGAAAGGTTTAGGAAATATCGGTTTTGCTCTGGGTCTCTGGTTTTAAGTCGGTTCCCTTGTAATAATTATGTTGTTTAAGTAACCGTCGCAACTCATCTTCGGCCATTTGCAGGTGCCTTCTCACCAAATCGGCAGCTTTTTCAGGATCTTTATTTTTGATTGCCTCATATATTTCAAAGTTTTGCTCGCACCATGTCTTAATCGGTCCTCTTAACAATTCCTTTCTTGCCGGCCCGTATGCTTCCCTGGTTAGTTTAGTTAACATGACCATAGTATCAGCCAAAACCGAATTGTGTGTGGCTTTTGCCAGAGCAATGTGAAATTTTTCATCAGATTCATCCGCATCCCTATTATTAGTTACTTCGCTGTACATTTCAATTGCCGCTTCCCGAATCTGGTACAAATCAGATTTGGTAGCTCTCTCAGCAGCCAGTTTGACAATTTCCACTTCCAGTATCTTTCTGGTCTCCAAAAAATCAAACACCGTTTCTCTTTCCTTCAACATGATACTGGCCAGCGGATCAACCATACTTTCCATACTAACTTTTTTAACGTAGGTACCCCCGCCTGGCGTGATATCAATTAGGCCCATGGCATCCAAAGCCGTCAGGGCCTCCCTTAAAGCCGACCTGCTTACTCCCAGTTTTTCTGACAGCTGACGTTCAGGAAGCAACTGGTCGCCGGGTGCCAGGGAACCGTCTTGAATTAACTGCCGCACCTGGGCAACAATATCTCGGTATAGCCGTGTTCTTTTCTTCCTTTTAATGTCCATTTCCTCTAACCCCCGTCAAAATTAGTAGCAAAATTAAATAATATCCAAACTAAAATATTTCAACTTGCTGCCCCAAGCGCTTTACTAATGCATTTTCATAAACCAGTTTAGCCACCGCAATATCTTGCGGCGCAATACCCACGGATTTGAAAAATGTGATTTCCTCATTATTCTCTCTGCCGGGTAGCTCGCCGTTAATTATTTTCCCAATTTCACAGTATATATCCTCTTTACCAATGATACCCTTTTCAACTGGTATAATTAAATCCCCGGCTTCTTTAAACGATGCTTCAAAAGAATCTATTACGATCTTGGCCGCCCGGGATACGGTAGTTTCATCAATCTCTTGCATTTCAGGCGTATAGGAACCTATGCCGTTAATATGTGCCCCCGGGCTAAGGTCACGACCGGAAAAGACCGGGTTTCGCGATGTGGTAACAGTAACAATTATGTCTGCCCCTCTTACCGCCTCACGGGGTTCTTTGGCAATTTTAACAGTAAAACTAAATCTGCTCAATTCTTTTTGAGATACAGTTAAGAATTTTTTCACCCGCTTCTGATCTACGTCAAAAACCACTACTTCCTTGATGTCCCTTTCCTCCAGGATAGCCTCCAATTGCTTGAGAGCTTGTCCGCCCGTACCGAATATGGCAACCTTGTTGACTACTTTCTTTGCCAGGTATCTCGTTGCCACACCTGAAGCAGCACCGGTACGCAGCGCCGTAATATAAGTGGCGTCCATTAAACATAGCGGTTCACCCGTCTCCACGCTGCTGTAAAGCATGACCGCCGATATTGTGGCCTTGTTGTATTTTTCATTATTGGGAAACACGGACACTATCTTTAACCCTATACCCCCCAACTCCTTCATCAGGGCAGGCATAAAAAGCATGTCCCCACCAACTTGCTCACAGTGAATTCTCGTTCTCAACGGGGTTTCCGCTTTCTTTCGGTAGTAATGCAGGTAGGCCGTTTCTACCGCACCAATTGCTTCCCGCATGGAGACCGCTTTTTGAACATCACTTTTCGATAACACCAGCATTTTTCAGGACCCCTTCCGTCTTTTTTATTATGAAAACACTTTTTCAAATCTTGTTATTATAGTCATTTTATTTTATAATTTTTACGTTATCGCGAAAATATCGACTGGATTAAATCAAATTGGTAATACCAGTATAAACCGTATTTGGGTAAAACAAGCCCCGTACTGAAAAGGTTGCTTCACGGAATTGTCTAGAAATGGGTAAGGAGATAACCACATGAAACTGGCTTATATTTTAATCCTGCTGGCAGCCACTGCCTGGGGCAGTATTGGAATTGCCGGGGAAAAGCTCTTTACACTGGGGCTTAGCCCTTCTGAAGTAATTTGGTTTAGGGCCTTCATCAGCTTTTCAGCCCTGTTTGTTTTTACCCTTGCCAACCACAGGGAAAGATTGAAAATAAATCGCCACCATATACCGCTGTTCATTTTGTACGGTTTAATTAGCGTCGCCCTGTTCTACCTGGCTTATTTTAATGCAGTGCAAAAAGCAGGAATAGCCATGGCAGCAATTTTATTGTACACCGCGCCAGCAATGGTAGTCGTTCTCTCCCGTTATTTTTTCAAAGAAACTATAGACCGCATGAAAATTGTTTGCGTCGCTCTCACCGTCACCGGTTGTTTTTTGGTGGTCAAGGGCTATGATGTTAGCAACCTCAGACTAAATCTAGCGGGAATTTTATGGGGGCTTCTGTCAGGTTTTTGTTACGCTATGTATTCCATCTTTGGCAAAAACTTTGCAAAGACCTACCATCCCTGGACAATAGTCATTTACTCTCAGGGCATTGGGGGTGTCTTCCTGACAATTTGGAACTTCCCGAAGGAAGTATTTGCCAGCCAATACGGGATAGAAGTATGGCTCTATTTATTTTACATCGGACTGGTGCCCACTTTGTTTGCATATCTCTGCTATAACGCCGCGTTGAAATATATTGCTCCCGGCAAGGCCAGCATCATAGCCACTTTAGAACCGGTTATGGCTGTGCTTTTCGCCTACCTGTTGTTGGGTCAAGTTTTAGAACCAGTCCAAATGCTTGGAGCCTTTTTCGTAATAATAGCCGTACTGGCAGTCCAAATGCCTGGCGGTTTCAACCTACGGCAACTCGGGAATAAAGAAGCAGTAAAGTAACAATCTTCAGAATTTCAATCGACTATATCTGAATTTTTGAATATTTATACTTCTGCAAAATTCTTTAGTTTTCCTGCCAATTATTCCGAATATCAACTAAAATTCATCTTTTTCTCCTGAACTCGTCCGTACTAACCGTTTTTTCTGGTACCACAACCGGCGGCCTAACCGCCTGAAATGAGGCTGTCACCGCCTTTAACACTGTATGAAAAAACTCACCTTTCCCGACAAGTTGTTTTGGTATGTCCTCATAGACAACCAGCTTCGTCATTAACATTTCCACCAGATGCTAAGTAAACCCTGTTATATTATCTGTCTGGTATTTTTCTTGCCATCATAAGAAAAACGCACGTTCTTACCATCTATCACCGTAGTTAAATGCACCGGTTTCCCCCACAGCAGGTAGACATAAGGCAGAGTCTTTTCCAGGTAAACCACATCCAGTTCTTTATCCTCATAACAGTGTACTATTAACAGTTCGCTATTTCGTTTATAGTCGCCGTCTTCCACCTCCAAACAAGGATGCCCGCCGTTTATCAAATTTGTCACCAGCCCGTCTCTTACCTTCTCCCAGTCAGTTTCCACCACCCGCCACTCGTGGCCCACTTTCTGGTAGAGATATAAATCCAAGTTATCAACCAGTTCCTCTGTCAAATAGTTTCGCAAAAAAGAGACGTCATTTTCCGTTTCCCTGACCTGAAAAATCTTTTCCAAACCCTGGCCGGACCGGCGCCCGTATTTTTCCCTGTCATGGCGGGAAGGTTTGTTCCAGCGGCGGAAAATATCTTCAAAAATAGCATGACCCAGGTGATACGGGTTGATCGCAGTTTTGGAAGGTAAAAGCAGGTTGGAATTCATTTTTGCAAATTCAACAGTCTCGGTTTCCGTCAAATTTAAAGCCCGCATAATGCGCAGGTGCCAAAAGGTGGCCCAACCTTCATTCATGATTTTAGTTTCTACCTGGGGCCAAAAATAAAGCATCTCTTCCCGGAGCATGTAAAGAATATCCCGCTGCCAATCTTCCAGGCTCGGAGAATGCTTGGCAATAAAAGCTACCAGATCTTTTTCCGGGCGTTCCGGAAAACGTCTGGTCTGCCTGCTCAAGGGACGGGGGTCTTTTTTTTCCCGGCTATCCAGGTCAAACAAATCATCATATTCCGTAGTTTTGTGGGTAAACTTTTCCGGCCCTTTTCCGCCGATATGTTGCCGGGGGTCAATGTGCGCCAAAATGGACAGTGCTGCATCCAAAAAAATTTCCACCTCATGCTGACCGTATTTTTGTTCGTATTCTTCAATACGGCTGGCGTTACAGGCCATGGTTTCCACCATTTTGCGGGAAGTGACCTGAAAATACCTGTTATTTTTGAAAAAATCACTGTGGGCCAAAACATGGGCAATTACCATCTTGTTTTGAATAAACGTATTCCCTTCTAAAAGAAAAGCATAACAAGGGTTAGAATTGACCACCAATTCGTAAATCCGGCTGAGATTGTAATCGTACTGCATCTTCAGCCGGTAAAATGCTTTGCCGTGAGACCAGTGGGAAAAACGGGTAGGCATCCCGTAAGCGCCGACAGTATAAATAATTTCCGCCGGTACCAGCTCGAAACGCATGGGGAAAAAATCAAGGCCAAACGCCTTGGCCTGACTTATTATTTCTTTCATTGCTTTTCCCAGCACATGCAACGCCAAACTTTCGTCCAAAGTCGGCACCTCCTCCGCCAAAACCAAATTTTGTTCTCTGGCTTAATTAGCCTTCTCGCTGCTGAAAAATGTCTTTAACGCAGGGTAGACTTCGTTTTTATCCTTAATAGTCACCGTTTTTAAATTTCTTGCAGAAATATTTTTAAAGGTATTTAATAACGTGCTGCTGCGGTAATAAGGGTTGACAATCTCCCCGTAACCAAACATGTTGCAATTTTCCAGCAGTTTTTTTACCAGCGTGACACATAATTCATTGTCGGAAGGCAGGTTGTCGCCATCAGAAAAATGAAAGGGATAAAGGTTATGTTCCCTGGGAGAATAACATTTTTCAATCAAGTCCAGCGCCAATTGGTAAGCAGATGAACACTTGGTTCCCCCGCTTTCACCCTTGGTAAAAAACTCCTCTTCCGTGACAACTTTGGCCTGAGTGTGATGAGCAATAAAGACAATATCCACACTTTTATATTTGTTCCTTAAAAAACGCACCATCCAGAAGAAAAAGCTGCGCGCAATATATTTTTCAAAATTACCCATGGAGCCTGAAGTGTCCATCATTGCCAGTACGACCGCATTGGATTGATACTGCCTGTGCACGGTCCACGTCTTGTAGCGCAAATCCTCGGGAGTGATACCGCCAATTTTCGGTTCCCCCTTCATGGCATTGCGTTTAAGGTTTTCCAGGATGGTGCGTTTTTTATCCAGGTTACCCGACAAACCTTTCTTACGAATGTCGTTAAACCGGTATGACTCCACCTCCACTTTTTTGCTCTCTTTTTCCTGCAGGTTGGGCAATTCCAATTCCTCAAACAAAAGTTCCGATATTTCCTCCACCGTCATTTCCACTTCGTAATAATCCACACCCGGTTGATCTCCGGCACCTTTTCCCTTACCAGAACCGTCAGCGGCATCGATTCCCAGCACGTCGCCGGGTTTGCTGTTTCCGCTCCCCTGCCCGCCGTGTTTATTTTTGTCGCGGCTAAAGCGGAAATGGTATTCCTCCAGCGAGCGTATGGGAATTTTAACAATTCTTTTCCCCTTTGTAATGATGATGCCCTCATCAGTAAGCAAATCCGCCAAATTATTCTTGATTGCTTCCTTTACTTTTTCCTGGTGCCGCCGTTGATCTATCCGTCCCTTACGGTGCAACGACCAATCATCCCGGGAAATCAAGTTGTCCGTCAAATCCCCCACCTACCTGTTTAAGAGACTGCCGGCATATTTCAACAATTCGTTGGCACAGATGGGACAATAGCCGTGATTATCAATCAGACGTTCCACCACCGCATTGATGCGTTTTAACTGCTCCGGATCCGGTGTTTTGGCGGAAGTGGTGATTTTTACAACATCCTTAAGGTCAGCAAACAGTTTTTTCTCAATGGCCTCCCTTAAACGCTCGTGGGAATTGTAGTCAAAGGACTTTCCCTTACGCGCGTAACTGGATAAACGAATTAACAGTTCCTCGCGAAAGGCCTTCTTGGCATTTTCCGATACTCCAATCTGCTCCTCAATGGAACGCATCAGTTTTTCGTCAGGGGCCAATTCCTCATCGGTGATGGGATCTTTCACCTTGTACCCGTTGCAATACGCCTCCACGTTATCCAAATAGTTGTTAAACAGAGTTCTGGCGGATTCTTCATATGAATAAACAAAGGCACGCTGCACCTCTTTTTTTGCCATCTCGTCGTATTCTTTCCTGGCTATGGTCAGGAAATTGAGATAATTTTCTCTTTCCTCCTTGTTGATTGAAGTATGCTGGTCCAAACCGCTTTTGAGAGCACGCAGTATATCCAGGGCATTGATGCATTTGGTATCCTTGGTAATCAAAGCACTGGAAATGCGGTTAATCACGTAACGCGGGTCGATACCGCTCATTCCCTCGCCTTCAGCCTCAATCTGGAGTTCCTTTACATCCTTTTGTTTAAAACCTTCTACATCCTCGCCGTCATAAAGCTTCATTTTCTTGACCAGGTCCATTCCCTGCTTGCGGGATTCCTTCAACCGCGACAAAATGGAAAATATGGCGGCAACCTTGAGAGCATAGGGCGCAATATGCACATCGTCCATGTCCCCTTGGGAAATAAGTTTTTGATATATTTTCACTTCCTGGGAAACTTTAAGATTATAGGGGACAGACAGGACAATTATTCTTGATTGCAGCGCCTCATTTTTCTTGTTATTGATAAATGCCCGGTACTCCGCCTCATTGGTGTGGGCTACAATCATCTCAAAGAATGTCTATTCATAATACTAAACTGTCAATTGCCTTTCTTTCTCTCCGTCAAGCACTCCAACAACACCCGGTAAAGCCGTGTCTCGTCGTCCTCCGTCGCTGGCTTCTCAGGTGGATGTATATAAATCGTTCCAAACTTGGATTCCAACTGTACCACTTTTTTCCCTTCCTCTTCTTGCACTTGAGGCTTCACCGGGGTCACCACCTTTCTTTATTAACACCATATGCAGCAAAGCTTGTCTGCTTTAATAAAAATTATGTAATGGTATAGAACCAGTTGCGCTCACTACCGCGCTGCCTTCCCCGCCTTTGGGTCCCACCGCAGGTTCTTACCCTGCAGCCGACGAAGTCACTCTACGCTCTTACACTTCTGGGATAAGTGCGGTTCCCCGAATCTGAAAAGCTGACTAGGCCTCCCACCGTTTGGAAAAAACCCAAAAGAGAATTTACTCCACCGCTATGCTCGGCTGTCATTGCCCCCTTAACCGGTCAGGTACACCGGCGTAAGCCCGGTTCCTGATCTCTTTCCGAAGTTTCCTGCATCCCATCCTCCGGAAAGTTAAATTTTCTATCTTATACCAATAAATGGTATAATGGCCATATAAAAAAAACACTTCTGGTCGCTTTTAGCGACCACTTGGGTTAAAAAAAATTCTATTTTTGTATCTAAAGCATCTGCAAGAATTAGTAAATTTTTAACAGACGGGTTGCATCTATCATGTTCCATATCGCAAGTAAAGCCGTGTGACAGACCCGTTAATTTTGCTAATTCTCGTAAAGAGTAATTACATTTCTTGCGGAGTTGTCTGAGTTTTTTTCCAACCATAGTTGCTTTCTCCTTTCTTTTAAAGATTGTATGCTATGTACGACCATATGTAAAGCGTTGTGTTCGTTTATTACGACCGTCGACGTGTGCTTTAGCACCTTTATCTTTGGTTTTCTCTATAAAATACTTAAAATTTCGCGGTCGCTATAAACATACACTCGGAAGCTATACAGATATTCTCAATTAATATATAATTATTAGTGTACGTCTATGCCGAACGGGAGGCAATTGAGTATTATGGTAGATATCGGTACCAGGTTAAAAAAAACAAGAAAAAACAATGGTTTATCACTTAGAGAACTAGCCAAACGCGCTCATATTTCACACTCATTTATTGCTGATATTGAAGCCGGACGTAGCAAACCATCTATTGATACCCTTAAAGCATTGGCTAATGCTTTAGGCGTTTCATTAAGTGAGTTAATTGATGATTCTGTTGTAAACCACGAAAAACAAAGTGATAAAAAATTTAAAGACGTCAGCATAGACAATACTGAAAATGCAAACCAACCCTCCCAAAAAGAACTTGAGGAAATCATGAAGCAAGAAGGGATAATGTTTGACGGGGTCCCCCTGGATGAAGAGGATAAACAGGATATCTTGGAGGTGCTTAAGATAGCCTGGAAAACCATACAAAAAAGAAAACAGAAGTAAAAAGACTGTTACCGGTAAAAGGTAGCAGTCTTATTAATATAGGCACAATTCGACAAAATATGGTCCTAATTCGACAAAATATGGTCTCAAAATTTGGTATTTAGTTGCATTTTATTTAAACAAGTCATTTAAACGCGGCGGAGGCAAACAATGAACTATATCTTACGTGAAGCCCAGAAGCTGTTGCAACAGTACGGGACAGCCAACCCCCGGGAACTGGCCGACTACCTCGATATAGAAGTTATAAAGTACCCTTTTAAAAACCTAAACAGAGTATACTTCAATATCAATGACCAAAAATTTGCGGCCATTAATTCCAATCTAAGCATTTCTGAACAGCAGT
>CAZGXM010000024.1:0-33494 GCA_964529795.1 uncultured Thermoanaerobacteraceae bacterium | reverse complement strand
AATCGTCTGGATGTCCCTGCGGCAAAGCGTTTCCAACGCCCGGACGAAACTCTCCAGCCCGGCGGTTCGGAACTGGCTTCCGACTCACCGGGCTTTAAAGCGTTACACCAAAGGTTAAATGTACTATTGGTCCCAGTAACATGAAGGAGGTGGTTTTGAAATCTCGAATATTGGACTACTTTGGATTTCGGGGAATGGAAAAGTTGATATAATCAGCAGCCGCATCTTCCAGGAGGCTGATATTATGCAGGTACCTTTCGGTAATAACTATGGAACTATGTCCCAGCTGTGCCTGTACCTGTTTCACAGATGCACCACCCAGCAGGGCCAGCGAAGCTGAAGTGTGCCGCAGCCAGTGAGGGGATATTTGCTTTCTGATGCCCGCTTTCTCACCGGCTTTTTTAATAATCATACGCACATACCTGTCGCTCAGGCGTCCTCCTTTCCTGTTGACCAAAAATGGCGAATTATCCGCCCCAATTGTATCATCAGAAAGGCCCAGGGACCGGCGATACTTAATGATTTCGGCCCAGACATCCCTCCGGATTTTTACCACTCTCTCCTTGTCCCCCTTTCCCTTCACAACCAACCCTACATGTCCATTGATACCGATAAAAAAATCTTTCCAGCAAACTTTCACCAGTTCTCCCACCCTAATTCCGGTGGTAATCAATACCATACCTATTACAAAATCTCTTTGATTCACCTGCAAGGCTGCCAGCAACCTTGATACTTCCTCCTGCGTCAAAAAGTGATCAAAACTGGTGACCTCCACCTTTGGCAATGGCAACAGTTGCGCTGGATTGCCTTTGATGTAGCCGGTCTTGTTAGCAAGAGAGAAAAAAGCTTTCAACGTATTTAAAATCCTGCGTTGTGTGGCAGGAGCATAATGACCAAGCGTCTCCTTGTATTGTTGTAAGTGGAGATGCCTAATTTGTTTAACCGGCTTTTTTACCCAGGTAAAGAACTTTTTGAGTTCATTCTCGTAAATCTGAGCTGTTGATCGAGATTTCTTCTTCAGAAAAAACTGTAAAAACGCTTCATCATTTGATATTCCTCTGGCTATGGCATAATACTTGTTACAGTTTGCAGCTCGCCTCATGGTTAAATTCACCCCTATAATTACCTCGAATGCATTTGCATGACCACGCTGACTCGCGGGATGTGGAAAATCATCGCCTATCCAAACAAACAGGATGCCTGGGGACAACTGGGAGGAACCTGTGCAGCCGCCGCAGGTATTTGTTCCAAACCGTTAACAAATGTCAGTTTGGGATAGCTGAGCAACTCTCCAGGAATGGTAAAGTCATAACTGTTTCTCACTTTTCTCAGTTTGATTTTGGTCATAGCAATTCCTCCTTCAGTTATAACATTTGTATTACATGTCAAACCAAACTTCCATGTCATGACTACTTATAATTTCTGTCTCTTTTACAGGTACCAGGAACAAGTAAAACTAAAAAACCGCCTATTCCCTGCGGGGAACGGGGCGGTTTTTTAATCTGATATTTGCTTTCTCTCCTAACCCTGTTCGGCCAGCCGCTTGTACTGCTGGTAGCGTTCCCTGGCTTCCCGCTCGGCCTTTTCAAACAGTGCTTCCGCTGCCTCGGGGAAGGTCTTCAGCAGTGAAGCGTAGCGTACCTCGCTGAGGAGGAAGTCCCGGAAGGAAGCGGTCGGCTCCTTGGAATCCAGGATAAAGGGGTTCTTGCCTTCATCCTTCAACAACGGGTTGTAGCGGTACAAGTGCCAGTAACCTGCTTCTACAGCCTTTTTCTCCTGCTCCTGGGTATGCTGCATGCCCGCCTTGATGCCGTGGTTGATGCACGGCGCGTAAGCAATGATCAAGGACGGCCCGGGATAACTTTCCGCTTCTTTCACTGCTTTCAGGAGCTGTGACTTGCTGCTGCCCATTGCCACCTGGGCCACATAGACATAACCGTAGCTCATGGCCATCAGCCCCAAGTCCTTTTTCTTGGTCTTCTTGCCTGCAGCAGCAAACTTGGCCACTGCCGCGGTGGGTGAGGACTTGGATGCCTGGCCGCCGGTGTTGGAGTAGACCTCGGTGTCAAAGACCAGCACGTTTACATCCTCGCCGGATGCCAGCACGTGGTCCAGTCCACCGTAGCCAATGTCATAGGCCCAGCCGTCGCCGCCGATAATCCACTGGGACTGTTTGATAAAGTAGTCCTTCTTATCGTAAATTTCAGCCAATACCGCGCTGCCGCTGTTGGCGGACAAGAGCGGTGTTATCTTCCCGGATGCAGCCCGGGATGCCTCGGCGTTATCCTTGCCCTCCAGCCACTGGCGGAAGGCTGCTTTCAACTCTGCCGGGATGTCCAGTTCGAGGGCCTGCCGCACCAGGTCTGCCAGCCTTTTGCGAATCTGTTTTACACCCAGAAACATACCGAAGCCGTACTCGGCGTTGTCCTCAAAGAGGGAGTTGGCCCAGGCCGGCCCCCTGCCTTCGGCGTTGGTGCAGTAGGGTGTGGCCGGTGCCGAGCCGCCCCAGATGGAGGAACAGCCGGTAGCATTGGCAATTATCATCCGGTCGCCGAACAGCTGGGTCAGGAGCTTGGCATAGGGAGTCTCGCCGCAGCCGGCACAGGCACCGGAGAACTCCAGCAGCGGTTGGGCAAACTGGCTGGCCTTGGCAGTATTGTTACCGGCCAGTCCCGCCTTGCTGCCAAGGGTCTGTGCAAACTTCCAGTTGGCATTTTCCACTTCCGCCACACTTTCCAGGTCTTCCAGTACCAGGGCATTATCCACCGGGCAGGTGTTGACGCAGTTTTCGCAGCCGGTGCAGTCCAGGGGGCTCACCTGGACCCGGAACCGGTAGCCGGCAAACTTCTTGCCGATGGCCTCCACGGTGTGGAAAGCATCAGGTGCATTCGCCTTCTCACCTTTATCCAGCAGTACCGGTCTGATAGCCGCATGGGGGCATACCAGGGAGCAGTCGTTGCACTGGATGCAGCCGTCTCCGGTCCACTTGGGCACCTTCAAGGCGATACCGCGTTTTTCGTAAGCGGCGGTCCCATGCGGGAAGGAACCGTCTTCCCGACCGGCAAAGGTGCTCACCGGCAGTTTGTCACCTTCCAGGCGGTTCATGGGTTCCATCACATTCTTGATAAAATCAGGCAGTTCCACCTCGCTGGCGGCCGCAGCAGTTTCTGCAGCCTCAGTCCAGGAAACGGGGATGTCAACTTTTTGTACCGCTCCTATACCCTGATCGACTGCCTGCCAGTTCATCTTGACGACATTTTCGCCTTTCCTGCCGTAAGCTTTCTTGATGGCATCTTTCAAGTATTTCACAGCGTCCTCAACAGGGATTACTTCAGTCAGTTTAAAGAATGCCGCCTGCATTACCATGTTAATCCGACCGCCCAGGCCTATTCCTGCAGCAATATCCACGGCATTGATGATATAGAAATTGATATTATGCTCTGCCAGGTATTTTTTCAATGTAGCGGGCAGTTTTTCGTCCAGTTCTTCTGCCGGCCACTGGCAGTTCAAGAGAAACGTGCCGCCGTCCTTCAGGCCCTCCACCACATCATACCGGTAGACGTAGGACTGGTTATGGCAGGCGACAAAATCCGCCTGGTCAATCAAGTACGTGGACTTGATGGGGCTCTTGCCGAACCGCAGGTGGGATATGGTTACACCGCCGGACTTCTTGGAGTCATAGGCGAAATAACCCTGGGCGTACATATCGGTATTGTCACCGATGATTTTTATGGCCTCCTTATTGGCACCCACAGTGCCGTCAGAACCCAGTCCCCAGAACTTGCAGCTGATGGTGCCTTTGGGGACGGTATTTATTTTTTCCTTAACCGGCAAAGATGTGTGGGTTATGTCATCCACAATACCGATGGTAAAGTGGTCCTTGGGCCGGTCCTCTCTCAGGCTGTCAAATACAGCCTTAATTTGAGAAGGAGTGGTATCTTTGGACCCGAGGCCGTAGCGGCCGCCCACAACCAGCGGGGCATTTTCCTTACCGAAGAGCAAAGAACGGACATCCTCATAGAGAGGTTCGCCCACAGCGCCGGGTTCCTTGGTCCTGTCCAGTACGGCAATCTTTTCCACTGTTTGCGGTAATACTTTCAACAGGTATTTTTCGGAGAAAGGCCGGTAAAGGTGTACCTTGACCACACCAACCTTTTCTTCTCTTGCCGTCAAATAATCCACCGTTTCTTCGATGGTATCGCAGACGGAACCCATGGCCACAATTACCCGCCGGGCATCCGCGGCACCGTAATAGTTGAAAGGATGGTATTCCCTGCCGGTGAGCTTGCTGATTTCCCGCAGGTAGTCATTGACTATATCCGGCAGTGCGTCGTAGAACTTGTTTGATGCCTCCCGCGCCTGGAAGAAAATGTCCGGGTTTTGTGCCGTCCCCTTGGTTAGCGGGTGAGCCGGATTCAAAGCATTACTTCTAAACTGCCTGACTGCTTCCCAGTCCACCAATTCTGCAAGGTCATCGTAATCAAGTACCTCAATTTTCTGTACCTCGTGGGAAGTACGGAAACCGTCAAAGAAATGCAGGAATGGCACTCTTGACTTGATAGCCGCCAAATGGGCCACCCCGGCCAAATCCATTACTTCCTGGACACTGCCCGATGCCAGCATGGCGAAACCGGTCTGGCGGCAGGCCATCACATCGGAATGGTCTCCAAAAATGGACAAGGCATGAGATGCCACCGCCCGGGCACTGACGTGGAACACTCCGGGCAGCAGTTCGCCGGCAATCTTGTACATATTGGGGACCATCAACAGCAATCCCTGGGATGCGGTGAAGGTGGTGGTCAACGCTCCGGCACTCAGAGAGCCGTGCACTGCACCGGCAGCCCCTGCTTCGGACTGCATTTCCACAACGCTAACTTCCTGACCGAAGATGTTCTTGCGCCCGTGGGCACTCCACTCGTCAATCACTTCCGCCATCGGTGATGAAGGTGTAATCGGGTAAATACCGGCAACATCGGTAAACGCGTAAGCCACATGGGCCGCCGCCGTATTACCGTCCATTGTCTTGATACTTTTCCCCATTTTTGCATCACTCCTTTTTAAATATTTTCACGGTGATTTCAGGCCGCAGTGCCACCGGCCCTACCGGTGCAGTATGATGCCAATGTTTCCCGGGTGGTCATACTTATAAGTACTTCTTTAAAAATCGCCACTTTCCTTTGCTAAATCGCATTTTTTTATTTCTTGCATCATTGCCAGGAGTTATCCAATGATAACTACGGCCGCGCGTAAAATGACTATACTCTACAGTGTTAGAAAAATTGCACCGACAGGCAAAAAAAGATATACTGAGACGGGAATAAAAAGTAATTTACGAGGTAAAAAAATGGCTTTTGACGGACTCTTACTTCATGCTTTAACAAAAGAATTAAATCACCAATTAAATGGCGGGCGTATCGATAAAATCTACCAACCGGCCAGGGCGCTGCTGCTTTTTCACATCCGCCGTCAAGGAGAAACACAACGCCTGTTAATTTCCGCTGCAGCCGACGGTGCCCGGATACACACCACCAATGACAGCCTTGCCAACCCTTTACAACCGCCGGCGTTTTGCATGCTGCTGCGTAAGTACCTGGAAGGTGGACGAATCGGCGGTTTTAAACAGCAGGGTCTGGAACGCATCGTCACCATTGAAATCGAAACTTTTGACGAGTTTGGAGAACCCACCACCCGCCTGCTGCAATGCGAGTTAATGGGTAAGCACAGTAACGTACTACTCTTAAACAACAATATGCAGATTGTCGACTCATTAAAACGTTTTTCCGCTGCCACAAACCAGTACCGGGAGGTGCTGCCGGGAATTCCCTACACGCCACCGCCGGCACAGGATAAGGTAAACCCCTTTGAATTGACTGAGGACACATTTACGGAAACCCTTTTCCGCATGGAATTAAATACAAGCGTGGATAAAGCGCTGCTTGCCGTCCTCTCCGGGTTCAGCCCCCAGAGTTGTAAAGAAGTAGTAGCCCGGGCGGGGCTGCCGCCGTCCCTGGAACTGGATGAATGCGGCCAACATGAACTGGTACGCCTGTGGCAGGCGCTGGCGGGGATGCTGGCTGCAGTAACGGGAAGAGTATACAAGCCCACACTGGTTAAAATAGATGGTCACTATAAAAAATTCAGCCCCTTTGACCTGACTGTTGACAGCGGCCATAAAGAACATTACCCCACCCTGAACCGGGCGCTGGACCAGTTTTACCGGGCCAAACGCCAGGAACAGCAGGTGCGGGAACTGCGCCATTTCCTCCAGGTAAAAGTTGAAAAAGAGATAGCGCGTCTCACAAAAAAAATATCCATTAACGAACAAAAATTGGCGGATGCCTCCGCCGCTGAAAAAATGCGTCTTTACGGCGAGTTGATTACCGCCAATATTTACCGCATGAAACGGGGACAAAAAGAACTGATAGCGGAAGATTTTTATACCGGGAAAACCGTGACCATCCCGCTGAAAACCAGTTTGACCCCCTCAGAAAATGCCCAGCGCTACTTTAAACGCTATCAAAAAGCCAGACAGGGCGGAAAAATCGCTGCAGCATTTCTTAAAAATGCCCGGTTGGAGCTGAATTACCTGGAAAGTGTCGCCCAGGCCATCACTGCCTGCGACAGTTTGGCCGATTTGCAGGAGATTAAAAAAGAACTGGCTGCTGCCGGCATAGTGGAACAAAAGACCGTACAAAAAGCCAGGAAAAAGACAAAAGAACAGCCCCGGTCACAGCCGCGCCGGTATCTTTCCAGCAACGGCATCCCAATCCTGGTAGGTAAAAATAACCGCCAAAATGACCGGATTACTTTAAAAACCGCCAACCCTGAACACCTGTGGCTGCACGTGAAGGATATACCCGGTTCCCATGTAATTATTCAGGCTGCTGACGTGCCGCAGCAGACTCTGGCAGAAGCGGCGGTACTGGCTGCCTTTTACAGCAAAGCGCAAAACTCCGCCAATGTACCGGTGGACTACACCTTAATCAAACACGTGCGTAAACCCAGAGGCGCCAAACCGGGCATGGTAATCTACGACCATCAAAAAACGCTCTTTGTTACCCCGGACCCAGCACTGGTAAAAAAACTTTCCCAATCAAGCCCTGCCCTTTCTTAACGGTCAGGGCTTTTCAGGTAACTGTCCTTGATTTTTGCGCCCAATGGGGTTTTAAAGCAAAATACTGTTTCAGATAAGCTACAAAAGACGTAATCCTGGGATTGGGAATATCCTTTTCTCCGCCGGCGATAATTAACGGTACCAGGGAATCCTCCTTATGTAATGAACCATGGCTGCCGCCGCCGGGGTGCAGCGGTGCGTACTCTCCTTTAAACTCATAACCGGGCAGGGCGGATAGAAATACCCCGCCCGGGCTGCTGTCCACAGCGGTTTTGACACGCTTAAAGGCATTGGGGTAATCACCGTCAATTAACTGCCTGTCTTGTACGCGCAAGTCCAAAACCTGCAAATCACCGTGCCATGACCAGTCGGCGTTGTAACGGTCCCAGTATGTTCCTCCCGGCTTAAAGGAAATTTTCTTACCGCTCCCACCCTGGAGTACCCGGTATTCGTCACCGTGCTTCCACATAATCTGGCCGATACGGTAATCCTGCGCCAAAATCTTTACCGCCTTTTCCCGGGTGATGGCATCTTCGTTGGGAAAATCTAAAATTGCCATTCTTTCGTTGGGGCTGATTACCAAACTCTCGCCCCGGTAATGCTTACCCAATCCCAATTGGCCAAAATCACCCAGGAGTTCCTGTAAATCTATCAGGTGGCGCCTGCTTTTGCCAATCAGCGTTTGGGAGTGGTCTCCCACAATAATAAAAGCAAGGTAGTCCAGGGCCTCTTCCCAACTGCCAAACAAATTCAAGATGGACACCAATTGCTTATCAACACGCCGGATGCTCTTATGAGTGCGCAGCGGCCCGTGGTCATGAGCCATGCCGTCGGTATCGGGAAAATAGGCCAGGGTAAACCGGGCCAGTTTGTCCCGCCTGATCATTTCTCTCAAAGCGTACCCGGAGAATAAATCGTTCATACCAAATTTATTCCACGGTGCTGCCGGTGCTCCCGCCGGGTCCAACCACGCCGGACATACCACCTTTCCCAGCACCAGTTCATCCGGACCTTTAATTGACTGCTTTTTTAATTTGAAACCGGTTAACAGGCGAAAAGTGAAAGGTATGGCGGTGTCGTATTGCCGGTATCCCCGGTGGATAAAGAAATTGATACAAGCAGTAGTTGTCCCCCGCCCGGACAACGTTTCGTACAGGGTGGGTACTGCGGCGTTCAAGTGGCATAAATTAAGGTTATACATCAGTTCCTCAATAACAATTTTAGCGCCAATTTGCTGCACGGCCATCGGCGTGGCACCGTAATTTATTATCCGCCGCCCGTCGGGATCATACCAAATAAAACCCGGCACGCCATGAATGTCCGGATAATGACCGGTGGCTATGGATGCTGCCGCCGTCGGCGTCATGGTAGGAAAAACCGAGACGCAATCCTTATGGTAATAGCCGTTATCGCGTAAAAATTTTAACGCCGGTACCCAGTCCCGGCGAAAGCAATCTTCCAACACCTGTGGGTTAAAAGAATCAATAATACATAAAATTACCTTTTTAGCCATTGAAATCACCTGTTACCATTCTATACATGTTCGGGTATTTCGGCAACAGCTATCCGGCCATATTTCTGCTCCCCGGTTTCACAGCAGGAATTCCTTCCCGGCACAGCGGGCAGTTTCCAGGTTCGTAGGTTTGCGCCCGGATTGTAAGCAGTTGGTAAAGAGGTACGGCAAAGTTCGCCTTGCCGCCGCTCCGGTCCACCAGCGCCGCCACTGCCACCGGTTTCCCACCCAGGTCCTCAACCAACTGCAGGACTTCCTCAACCGAACCGCCGGTGGTAATCACATCCTCCACCACCAGCACCTTTTCCCCGTTCTTTATTTCAAATCCACGGCGAAGAGCCATTCTGCCCTGTTCCCGCTCGCCGAAGATGGCACGTACACCCAGTTGTCTTGCCACCTCCTGGGCCAGGACCACTCCCCCCATGGCCGGACCGATCACCACGGAGATACCGGAGCCCTTTACTTTCTCCGCCAAACCCCGGGCCAGCCTTTCCGCATACTGCGGGTACTGCAGTACCTTGGCACACTGGATGTACCTGTCCGAGTGCTTACCGGAGGTTAAAATAAAATGCCCTTCCAGCAGCGCCTTGCTCCGCCTGAAAATATCCATAAATGCTTCCATTTATTTTTCCTCCATTTCCGCCAAAATCTTTACCGCTGCATCCAATGGCTCCTCTGCTCGGGTAATGGGCCTGCCAACCACAAGAAAGTCAGCGCCCAAACTGATGGCATCCCGGGGAGTGGTTATTCTTTGCTGGTCGTTTTTTGCCGCCCACCGGGGCCTGATCCCGGGAGTGACAATCAGGAAATCCGGCCCGCAAGCCTCACGAATGAGCGCGGCCTCTTGCGGGGAAGCCACCACCCCGTCCAGGCCGGATTCCTTTCCCATTTTTGCCAGCCGCACCACCCGCCGGGCCAGCGGTTCACTGTAGCCCATGCCGCCATACTCATCCGCGCCGGTACTGGTAAGCACCGTGACGCCAATTAAACGCGGCGCCGCTAACCCCTGCCGGGCAGCAACTTCCCGCACCTTTTCCACTGTTGCCGTAACCATTTCCTTGCCACCGGACAAATGGACGTTCAGCATATCGACCTCAAGCCTGGTCAATGCCGCTGCCGCCCGGCTCACCGTATTGGGGATGTCGTGAAGTTTTAAATCGGCAAAAACCCGGCAGCCCTCAGATTTCAACCAGGAAATAATATCCGGGCCAAAGGAGGCAAACAACTCCAGTCCCACCTTAAAATAATCAATACGCGGGCGTAAAGTTTTCACCAGGCCTTCCGCGTGGTCCCGGTCACCGGTATCCAGCGCCACTATCAATTCCTTAGCTTTACCGCTCATTAGATTCACCCTTCCACGCAGCGCCAACCAACTCAGTAATGCTTTCAATCCCATACTGCAAACAGTAATTTTCCAAACCGCGAATTATTTCCACCGTCAACTGCGGGTTGATAAAATTGCCGGTACCCACGGCAACGGCGCTGGCGCCCGCCATAATAAACTCCAGGGCATCTTCCGTGGAAACAACACCCCCCATACCGATAACCGGCAAACTTACGGCCCGGGATACCTGCCATACCGCCCTCAGAGCAACAGGTTTTACCGCCGGTCCCGACAGGCCGCCAAATACATTCCCCAGCACCGGCCGTCTTTTTTTGATATCGATAGCCATACCTAACAGGGTATTGATCAGGGAAATAGCATCCGCCCCGGCGGCGGCAACACTTTTGGCAATAGCCACAATATCCGTTACATTGGGGGAAAGCTTTACAATCAGCGGCAAGCTGGTATTGGCCCGCACTGCCGCAGTCACCCGGGCCGCCTGCTCCGCATCGGTCCCGAATACCATCCCGCCCCGCTTCACGTTGGGACAGGAAATATTTACTTCCACCCCCTTGACCGCCGTATCGTTCAATTTGGCAGCCATTGCCGCGTATTCATCAACGGTGTTGCCAGAAATATTTGCCACCACCGGTACGCCGTAATTCTCTAGCTGGGGCAAAATTTCATCCAAAAATGCATCCACACCCGGGTTTTCCAACCCGATGGCGTTTAGCAATCCCGCCGCTGTTTCCACAATTCGCGGCGGCGGGTTACCCCGGCGTGGTGAAAGAGTCAACCCTTTCACAACGACTGCGCCCAGGGAACTCAAATCCAACAGCGGAGCGAACTCCAACCCGAAGCCAAAGGTGCCGGAAGCGGTCATCACCGGGTTGGCCAAGGTCAGGGGACCTAATTTTATCGTCAGGTCAATCCTTTTCATCCCATACCACCTCTTCCCCATTAAAAACCGGTCCCTGGGTACACACTTTGGCATAGCCTGTTTCTGCCCCCGCCTTAACCGGGTGAGCACAGCCCAGGCAAACTCCCATGCCGCAGGCTATTACTTCATCCAGGGAAACCTGGATGGGCAAACCGTTGGCTGCTGCCCAGGAACTGAGCGCCGCCAGCATGGGCTTCGGCCCGCAGGCATAAATCTGTTTGAATGTACTGCCCGCCACCAGGGGCAGTACATTTGTCACCCTGCCCTTTATTCCCCGGGAACCGTCATCAGTGGCAATGATAGTTTTGCCCAGGTGGGAGAAGTCCTCCGTTCTCGCCAGCAGGCTTTCGTCGGCCGCCCCTAACAGCACAGTCAACTCCCATCCGGACTGTTCCAATTTTTCTGCCAGCCCCCTTAAAGGAGCTGCACCGATACCGCCGCCCACCAGCAGGGCGGCACCGGGTTCAGCGGGGATCGCAAATCCCCGGCCCAGCGGTCCCAGTATGTCCAGTCTCTCACCAGGTCGTTTTCTTGCCAGTAAAGCGGTTCCCTTCCCTCTCACCTGAAACAATATCTCAATAATCCCCTGTTTTTCATCCCAATGATAAACACTAAAGGGCCTTCTCAGCAAAGGATCCAGGCGGTCGTCAACCCTTACCTGCACAAACTGCCCCGGACTGATGCCGCGGGCCACCTGGGGTGCCATCAGGGTAAGCAAATAATAATGTTTTGTGACAGTTTTAACATCCAGTATTTCTACCCGGTTACACTCCACAGCGCTCCCCCCTCCCACGGCACGAAGTCCTGTAAGGCCTGAATATCCAAATCTTCACCCCGCTGGATTGCCGCCAAAACGTGCAGCAGCACTTTCACCGTGTCCAGCGAGGTCAGGCAGGGAATGCCGTGTTCCACCGCAGCCCGGCGGATTTTGAAGCCGTCACGTTTCGGTATTTTGCCCTTAGTGAGGGTATTGACCACAAAGTGAATGTCTCCGCGCCTGATCAGGTCCACTATGTTTGGTGAACCCTGGCGGATTTTTTTCACCGGCGCCACTTTTAGCCCGTGCGCTTGCAGAAACTCCGCCGTTCCCCGGGTTGCCACCACCCGGTAACCCATTGAAGCAAAGATTTTTATTAACGGCAAGGCCTCGTTTTTATCTTTATCCGCTATGGTAGCGAGAATGGTTCCCTGCCGGGGTATCTCACAGCCTGCCGCCACCAGGCCTTTATACAAGGCCCGGGCAAAACTGTGGTCAATTCCCATCACTTCACCGGTGGACTTCATTTCCGGGCCCAGGGATGTATCCACCTGCAGCAGCTTGGCAAAAGAGAATACCGGTACTTTCACCGCCACATGCCGGGGCGGCTTGACCAGCCCCGTACCGAACCCCTGCTCCTTCAAAGTCTCGCCCAGGATTACCTTGGTGGCCAGTTTCATCATGGGTATACCGGTAATTTTGCTCAAGTACGGTACGGTGCGGCTGGAACGGGGATTAACTTCCAGCACATATACTTTGTCATCATGCACTACGTACTGGATGTTCAACAACCCCTTGATGTTTAATGCCCCGGCCAACCGCCGGGTATAGTCCAGAATTTGTTGCCGGATATGGTCCTTGATATTAGGTGCCGGGTAAACGGCAATACTGTCTCCCGAGTGCACACCAGCGCGTTCCACGTGTTCCATTATACCGGGAATAAGTACGTCGGTGCCGTCGGCGATAGCATCCACTTCCATCTCCGTCCCCTGGAGATACTGGTCCACCAGTACCGGGTGACGCGGCGAAACCTCCACGGCGTTGTTCATGTATTGCAGCAGTTCCTCCCGGTTGTAGACTATCTCCATGGCCCTGCCGCCCAGTACATAAGAGGGACGGACCAGGACAGGAAAACCGATTTCTGCGGCAATCCTTTCCGCCCCGGATATGGAAGTGGCTGTTTTGCCCGCCGGCCTGGGGATATCCAGCTGGTCAAGCAATTGTTCAAATTTGTCCCGGTCCTCTGCCCGGTCGATATCTTCCAGAGACGTACCTAAAATATTCCAGCCCGCCTTGACCAGGGGTTCGGCCAGGTTAATTGCCGTTTGACCGCCAAACTGCACGATTACCCCCTCAGGCTGTTCGTGCTCCAGGATATTTAACACCTCTTCCGACCTAAGGGGCTCGAAGTAAAGGCGGTCGGCAGTATCAAAATCCGTGCTGACGGTTTCCGGGTTGTTGTTAATGATAATGGATTGAATACCTGCATCCCGTAGCGCCCAGACGGAATGCACCGAGCAGTAATCAAACTCGATCCCCTGGCCGATGCGAATAGGACCGGAGCCAAGCACCACGATTTTACGTCGTTCTTCCGGTATTGCTTCATCCTCTGCTTCGTAACTGGAATAAAAGTAGGGAGTCTCCGCCTCAAACTCTGCCGCACAGGTATCTACCATTTTATAAACCGGCTTAACCCCCAGTTCCCGGCGCTTTTGCCGGACAACACTTTCATCAACGTTGAGAATACAGGCCAGGTCCTCATCACCCAGGCCCATGCGTTTTAAAGCCAGCCACTGTTCTTTGGTAATGCCTTCGGGAGTTTTCCCCCGGATTGCAGTCAATGCGCGCATAAGCTGGTGGATTTTTTCCAAAAAGAACATATCAATGCCGGTAATCTCGTGTATTGAAGCGGGCGTAATCCCCCGGCGCAGCGCTTCCGCTATCACAAACAGCCGCTGGTCATCCTGGTTGGAAAGGGCCCGTTTCAATGTCTCCTCCTCAACCTGTATCAGCTTTTCATTCCAGAAACCGGTGAGGTCTATTTCCAGGGACCGCACTGCCTTCATCAACGCACCTTCAAAAGTACGGTCAATGGCCATGACCTCTCCGGTTGCTTTCATTTGGGTATTCAGGGTCCGGTCCGCCAGGGCAAACTTGTCAAAAGGAAACCGGGGAATTTTTACTACCACGTAATCCAGTGCCGGCTCAAAGCAGGCATAGGTCTTGCCGGTTACAGCGTTACGAATTTCATCGAGGGTGAGGCCAATGGCAATTTTGGCGGCCACCTTGGCTATGGGGTAGCCGGTGGCTTTTGACGCCAGGGCACTGGACCGGCTCACCCGGGGATTGACTTCTATCACATAATACTTGAAACTGTGCGGGTCCAGGGCAAACTGGATGTTGCAGCCGCCCTCAATACCCAAAGCACGGATAATTTTTAACGAAGCCCGGCGCAGTAACTGGTATTCCCGGTCGGCCAATGTCTGGGAGGGGGCGACCACAATGCTGTCGCCGGTATGAATACCCACCGGGTCAATATTTTCCATGTTACAGACCGTAATACAGTTGTCATTGCCGTCCCTGACAACCTCGTATTCAATCTCCTTCCAGCCGGCAACAGAAAACTCAACCAAAATTTGTTTAATCATGCTGTGTTTTAAACCCCTGGCTGCCGTTTCCGCCAGCTGCCGGCGGTCATGTGCCACCCCGCCGCCGGTGCCGCCGAGGGTATAGGCAGGGCGAACAATTACCGGGTAGCCGATTTCTTCGGCAAAAGTGACCGCATCTTCCACCGAAGAAACAATCCTGCTTTCGGGAATGGGTTCACCGATCGCCTGCATCATCTGTTTGAATTTTTCCCGGTCTTCCGCCCTTTCAATAGCTTCCAGGGGAGTCCCCAGTAACTTTACGCCCTCCTGCGCCAGGATACCCCGCCTGGCCAGTTCCATGGCAATATTTAAACCCACCTGCCCGCCTAAAGTAGGCAGCAGGCCCCGGGGCTTCTCCTTCTTGATTACTTTCGCCACAAATTCCGGTGTCAAGGGCTCAATATATACCCGGTCAGCCACGTTGGTGTCGGTCATGATGGTGGCCGGGTTGCTGTTAACCAGTACCACTTCCAGGCCTTCTTCTTTCAAGGCGCGGCAGGCCTGCGTACCTGCATAGTCAAACTCTGCCGCCTGCCCGATAATAATGGGGCCGGAACCGATAACCATTACTTTCTGCAAACCTTTAAGCCTCATCATGCCCCTCCTCCCGCGGGAACCGTTTCATCAGGTCAAAAAATTCATAAAACAGGTATTCGCTGTCCGTTGGCCCCGGTGAAGATTCGGGGTGGTACTGCACGCTGAAAGCAGGATGGTTTATCGCCCGCAGTCCCTCCACCGTGCCGTCATTGAGATTAATGTGAGTTATCCCGGCCATACCCTGGTTGACACTGTCCGGGTCAATGGCATAGCCGTGGTTCTGGGAAGTAATGTATACCCTGCCCGTAGCCAGATCTTTCACCGGGTGGTTGGCACCGCGGTGACCAAAGGGCAGTTTAAAAGTATCTGCTCCCAGGGCCATGCCTAAAAGCTGGTGCCCCAAACAGATACCGAAAATGGGTACCCTGCCCAACAGCTGCCTAACCGTCTCCACGCCGTAAGGTACGTCCCGGGGGTCGCCCGGCCCGTTGGACAGCATCACGCCATGGGGCTTGAGGGATAAAATTTCCGCAGCGGTTGTTGTTGCGGGAACCACATTAATCGTACAGCCGATTTTATTGAGCCAGCGGATGATGTTGTGTTTAACCCCGAAATCAATCAGCACTACATTGTACCTGTCCCCTTTAACAGTATAGGGTCGTTCGGTGGTCACATGGGGCACCAGTTTCCCGCCCCAGAGTGCCGGCTCCTCCTTGGCGGTTTCCTGCAGTTCCTTTACATCCCAATCTCCTACCGCCAAAACACCGCGCATGGTACCGTGAGTGCGCAGCCGCCTGGTCAAAGCCCTGGTATCTATCCCTTCAATTCCGCCAATGTCATGGCGGTTGAGAAATTCCTCCAAAGTCTCCAGTAAGCGCCAGTTGCTGGGCACATGACAGCGTTCCCGCACTACATATCCCATTACATAGGGTCGCTCTGCCTCAAAATCATCTTTGTTGAAACCGTAATTGCCAATAAGGGGGTAGGTCATGGTGACAATCTGGCCGCAGTAGGACGGGTCCGTCAATATCTCCTGATACCCGGTCATGCTGGTATTAAACACCACTTCACCGTGCCTTTTCCCCTCGGCCCCGAAACCTTTTCCCTTAAATGCAGTCCCGTCCTCCAGTACCAAGTATGCGTCCACACTATTCCTCCTTTTGCCTGCGGCGGTAGACAACCTTCCCGCCCACGATGGTATACTCCGCCCAACCTTGAAGCACCCAGCCTTCATAAGGGGTATTTCGACTCTTGGATTTAAATTTGCCGCTATCCACCTCTTGTTCCAGTTCCGGATTGATGATGGTAATATCCGCCACGCTTTCCGGTTTTAGCGTGCCCCCGGGAAGATTTAAAATGCGCGCCGGGTTGGCGCTTAAAAGGCTCACTGCCCGGCTCCAGTCCATATGCCCGGGCTTGATAAGTTTAGTCACCACCAGCGGCAGGGCGGTTTCCAGACCGATCATACCAAATGGGGCCAGGTCAAATTCCACATCTTTTTCCTCCTGCGAATGAGGAGCATGGTCTGTGGCCACGGCATCCAAGGTGCCGTCCGCCAGGCCCTGAATTACGGCCTCCGCATCGCCTGGCGTACGCAATGGCGGGTTTACCTTGGCGCTTGTATGATAACCGGCCACTGCCCGGTGGGTAAGAGTAAAGTGGTGCGGCGCCGCCTCGGCTGTTACCGCTATTCCCCGTTTTTTCGCCTGGCGTACCATCTCCACCGCCCCGGCAGTGCTGACATGTGCCAGGTGCAGCCGCCCTCCCGCAGCCTCGGCTAAAAGAATATCCCGGATTACCGCCAGTTCCTCGGCCAGCGCAGGGATGCCGGCCAGGCCAAGCCTGGTGGACATTTCCCCTTCATGCATCACCCCGCCGGAAGACAGGTCCTTGTCTTCGGCATGGGAAATAATTGTAATGCCAAAGGGTTTGGCATATTCCAACGCCCGGCGCATTACCGCCGCGTTCATTACCGGCTGGCCGTCATCGGACAAAGCCACCGCCCCGGCACTCACCAGGTCATTCACTTCCGCCAGTTCCTCGCCCTGAGAACCCTTGGTGATTGCACCCACGGGGTAGACCCGGGCCAGGCCGGCGAGCATCCCCCTCTCTTTTACAAAAGCGATTACCGCCTGGTTGTCCGCCACCGGGTCGGTATTGGGCATGGCACAAACAGCGGTGTAGCCGCCGGAAACAGCCGCTGCCGCACCGCTGGCAATGGTCTCCTTGTGCTCCTGCCCCGGCTCTCGCAGGTGGGTATGCATATCTATCAAACCCGGGCAGACAATAAAATCCCAGGCATCAATTTGCCGCATATCTGTTGCCGGTGCAATTTTATCTTCTACCGCCGTTATTTGACCTTCACTGATTAAAATGTCCCCGCTTTTATCAATACCCTGGGACGGGTCAACAATTCTTCCACCTTTAATAAGTAATTTCACCATTACCACCTCCCATGAGCAGAAACAGTAGCGCCATGCGCACTGCCACCCCGTTGGTCACCTGCCGGTTTATCAGGGACTGTAACCCGTCAGCCACTGCCGCACTTAATTCCACACCCCTGTTAACCGGCCCCGGGTGCAGCAGGAGGCACCCTTCATTGGCCATTGATAAACGTTCGCCGGTTATGCCGTATAACTTCGCGTATTCCCGGAGACTGGGAAACAGTCCCTTTTGCTGTCTTTCTTTCTGAATGCGCAGGGCCATCACCACGTCGCTCCCCGGCAAAGCACGTTCCAGGCGGTAGTATGTTTTTACACCCAACTTTTCAATACCCACGGGCATCAGGGTGGGTGGTCCGACCAGTCTCACCGCTGCTCCCATCCTGGTTAAACCCCAGATATTTGACCGGGCAACGCGGCTGTGTAAGATGTCACCGACAATGGTGACAGTCAAACCCTCCAGACTACCCTTTATCTCACGAATTGTAAACATATCCAGCAGTGCCTGGGTGGGGTGCTCGTGAGTACCGTCCCCGGCGTTAATTACACGGCTGGAAACGGTTTCCGCCAGTACCTTCGCCGCCCCTGCCATACTGTGGCGGATGACCACCACATCCGCCCCCATCACTTCAATGGTCTTTGCCGTATCCTTCAAGCTCTCGCCCTTGACCACACTGCTGCTGGCAGTGGCAATATTCACCGTGTCCGCCCCCATGTATTTGCCCGCCAGTTCAAAAGAGGTGCGGGTACGGGTGCTGGGTTCGTAAAAAAGGTTTATCATGGTACGCCCTCTCAGGGTGGGCACTTTTTTAATATCCCGCAGGATTATATCCTTCATGGGCACGGCAGTATCCAGGATGAGATTGATTTCCCCAGCAGTCAGTCCTTCCAGACCCAAGATATCTTTTTTCTGCCATCTCACTTTCATTAATCCCTCCACTGTAACTGAACCCTTGATAAAAAAGCCTACCGCAGGAAAGCCCCGGTGGCATGAGCCAATCCCAGCCCGGGAACGGCCTTGACAGCCAGTACGCCGGCAATGAACGCAAAGGTAGCACCCAGGAACACCGGCACCTGACCGCCGGTAATTAAATGGAACAGCAATATACCTGCACCGGCGGTAAATAATGCCGCTCCGGGATTTAAGCCGGTGATCAAGGGCACTAGTACAGTGGCGCCAAACATGGCTAAAACGTGTTGTAAAGCTAGTATCAAAGTACGCATGAACAATTCCTCCCCATGGTTATAATTTCAAAAATCCCCGCCAACAATCCCCTGATCTTTGAAATTTGCCCCGCTGCTCACTCCTTTCAGAAAACCTTTTCAGTACCTGCTTAACAACCGATAAAAGAACAAAAGCATTTCATGCCATTCGGCACTTATTGGTAATGCTTTTGTTCTTACCCAGGGAACCCCATGTGTTCCCTAGGTCGCTATCGCTGTAACCCTCCTTATTGACATAAGGGGGAATCCCCCTTAACAACCCCCATATTTAGGAAATTATCCACAGGGTATAATTTCCTAAATATTATTAAAACCTCCCGGCCCTGAGGCCGGGAGGTAATTAGACAGTATAAAAATAACCGCCTGTTACCGTCCTTATCAGCCTCGCGGGACCAATTTAAAGGACCACTACGGTCAGTCAACAATCTCCTCTATTACCACACTGTCCAGTGAGTCAATTTCCTTTAACTTTACTGAGACCAGTTCTTTCCGCCGGGAAGTGGGGACATTTTTTCCTACATAGTCCGCCCTGATGGGTAGTTCCCTGTGCCCCCGGTCCACCAATACCGCCAGCTGGATGCAGGCAGGTCTCCCCAAATCAATAATGGCATCCAGAGCGGCACGGACCGTCCGCCCGGTAAACAGCACATCATCCACCAGCACCAGCTTTTTTCCCGACACGGAAAAGGGCACTTCGGTTTTATGAACCACCGGTTGCTGGGCCAAGGTAGATAAATCATCGCGATAAAGCGTAATATCCAGAACACCCATGTTTACCGGCCTGCCTTCTATTTCCTTGATATTTTCCGCCAATCTGCGGGCCAGGGGTACTCCCCGGCGGCGGATACCAATTAAGGCTAAATTTTCCGTTCCCTTGTTTTTCTCAATAATTTCGTGGGCAATTCGGGTAAGAGTACGCCGGATCTTGTCCGCATCCATTAACTGCACTTTTTCTCTCAACTGCATTATTTCCCCGCCTTTCCCAACAAAAAAACCGCTTCACCGTGAGACCCGGCCAGCAGTTACACTTCCCCCCGACCTGCTAATAGCAGAAATATAACTTCCTTCCCAGCCTCACAGGACTACCATTAAAGGAATACTTTGACACTATGGACAGTTTAACCAAACAATACCGGTTTGTCAATCATTTTCCCCCAATTTCAAAAATATTTTCACTAACCCAGGCCCTCCAGCATTTCCCCCAGCAATTTGAGCCGGATCTCCTGCCAGCAGTTAACCCTGGTGATACCCGCAGGCAATTCCGTGCGGTTATGCGGAGCATCCATCAACAGCACGGGAATACCGAGGGCATTTATCATCAGGGCATTCTCCAGGCGGTCTTCAATAAAAAGCTCTATTTTCTCCCGCCGGCACGCTTCCCGTTTATCATGAGAGCCAATTGTAATCAATTTGTCATAGGGGATATTATGCTTTTCCAACCACACCTCCGTTACCTCTCGTTGACTGGGAGGGCGCGCGGTGATCAATATTACCCGGTGGTATTTGCCAATCTCCTGCAAAACCTGGGCCGCTGTTTCCTGGGGCGCCACGTTCTCCAGAATGCTTTCTTCCTCCCGGACAAAAAAGTTGTGCATTTCCGCGTAGGATACGTCATAACATTTGGAAAAATCGTAATCAGTAATATCCTTTACTGTCAAGCTTTTATTCAAGTGTTTGTTTAATTTCTGTACACAGATAGTAAGAATATCGTTGATAACCCCATCTATATCCACACCGATTCTCACATTTTTCCTCCTCATAATTACGCAATTTTGCGGCCAATCAGGTGATATTTTAACTTGATTCAAGCTATTGCACTCCCGCGGTGACCGCCAAATACCGGGCAAGTAGTTTTTGGTCAAATATTATCTGTGCTTTTACTGTTACAGCTATTCCCAATAATCTTTTCCGCCGCCCTGATGCCGGATTCAATACAGTCCGGGACCCCGATGCCGCGGTATGAATTGCCCGCAACCACCAGGCCGGGAAAACGTTCCAAGCGCTGCTCGATGCTCGCCACCCTCTCCAGATGGCCCAGGGAGTACTGGGGCATGCCCTGTATCCAGCGGAAAATTTTCGTCAGTACCGGCTCTGCGGTAATACCGAGAATATCTTTTAGCTCCGACTTAACTTTGTTTAACATGTCATGGTCATCCAGCAGCACCATCTCCTGTTTTTTCGGCCCACCGACAAAGCAACGAATGAGAAAGTGTTCTTCATCAGGAAGACGGTACTTAAACTTTTGCGAGCTGTAGGTTACCGCCATAATGTCCCGGTCTTCCCTGGACGGGATGACAAAGCCAAAGCCGGGTAATGACCGGCCCAGGTCCTTTTTCCTGAAGGCCAGGGAAACCGTAGCGGCATTGATAAAGTTTATTGCCCGTAAGACCTGAGCAAGCTGCGGTTCCAGGCCCTCAATGATGTCCGCTGCAGCAAAGGCGGGAACGGCAAGCACCACGGTATCCGCCTCCCACTGCTCGCCCCGGGCGGTGCTGACTAAAAATTTATTATCATAGTCAATCTTTTTAACAGTAGTGTTTAACTTAATATCAACATTTTCAAGCTTTTCTGCCACGGCCAGAGGCAGTTCGCCCATGCCGTGTTTAAAAGACATAAAATACGTGGTTTTGCTGTCCTTTTTCAACGGCACCTTTCGCCTGGCAGCCAGCATCGCTTTAATCAAACTGCGGTATTCCCGTTCCATTTCCAGGAATCTGGGAAAACTGGCCTGTAAACTCATGTGTTCCGGGTCGCCGGCGTGAATACCGCCAATCAAGGGTTCTGCAATCTTATCCAGCGCTTCAGTTCCCAAACGGCGGGTAACAAAGCTTGCCAGGCTCTCATCACCGTTACCTTTTCGCCTGGGTAAAAATAAATCCAAACCCATGCGAAACTTGCCCGGCCAGGAAATCAGTGAACTGAGGACAAAGGGAACAATCTTGGTAGGTACCATCAGCATCAAGCCTTCGGGCAAAACATGAAGTTTCCCGTCCGAAAGAATGAAAGTGCCTTTATTCTCCTCACTGGTGCCAATCAGATCACCGTCAATGCCAATTTCCTTGCTGAGCCGGGCTACCGCCGGCTTCTGCGCCAGGTAACAGTCCGGACCGCCTTCAATGGTAAAACCGTCTATTTTTGCAGTCTGCAGCTTACCGCCCAACCGGGGCCCTGCTTCTACCAGGGTTATGAAATAATTCCTCCGACCTTTCTGCTCCAACGTATAAGCGGCGGCCAAACCGGAAATGCCCCCGCCGATAACGGTTACCTTTTTCATTGCCGACACTCCTGACTGGTCTGCGTAGTCTCTTGAATGATTTCAGCCAAAGCTTCAATAAATTTCCCGCTGTCATTCAGTGCCCCTGAGCGTTGCAAATCAATGCCGAGTTTTTTCGCATGATTTTTGAGAGCAATATCGATATCATATAAGGTTTCCACGTGGTCGGCGGCAAAGCTCAAAGGTATCACCAGTACGTGATTTTTGCCTTCCCTGGCGAGCTTATCCAGCACGCTTCCCACTTCCGGTCCCAGCCATTCCCCTTTTCCGCCGCCTTTGCTTTGATAGGCCAAGTGCCATGAATATCCCGGCAGTAAGTCCACCAAAGCCCTGACGGTGGCATTCAATTCATCCACATAGGGTTCACCGCCTGCAATATATGCTGCCGGCAAACTGTGGGCGCTGAATACCAGTTCCACTTCCTGCCTGTCCCTTTCGGAAAAGTTACACAGAGCCTCTTGAATTCTCCGGTAAAACGCTTCAATTACCAGCGGGTGGTCATACCAGCCCCGGGTGAAAATAAGCTCCACCTGCTTGCCTAAACCAGCCAACACACGTTCTGCTTCCTGCCGGTAGGCGCCGGAGCTTACCCGGGAGTAATGAGGCGAGAGACTGACCGCAACAACCTTGGTCACGCCCCGGTCAACCAATTCCTTGATTCCTTCCTCGATAGTAGGATGAGCATGGCGCATGCCTATCACCACTGGAATACTATCTCCCAGCAGGCGCTGCAGCGCCCGGGCCTGCCGGCGGGTAATGCTCACCAGAGGGGAACTGCCGCCAATCAAACGATAGCGTTCCTTAATACTTGCCATTGCCGGGGGTGGAAGTTTCTTTCCACCCAACAAGCTTCTTACAAAGGGCTCAATTGCTTCCGGGGTATCCGGCCCGCCAAAGGCCATCAGCAGCACTCCGAATTTCTCCTGCATCGGCTACCTCCTTACACGTACCTTACAAATTAAACATGCCTGCTGTATTTATGCACCGCTTCCACCATGGCAATCACGTTTTCTACCGGTGTTTCCTTGTTGACCCCGTGTCCCAGGTTGAAAATATGCCCCGGCCTGTTGCCCGCCATTGCCAGAATATCTTTCACTTTCCGTTCAATTACTTTTGGCGGGGCCATCAGCGCTATGGGGTCCAAATTACCTTGAATGGCAACATCATAACCGATGCGCTGCCAGGCTTCATCCAAATTGACCCGCCAGTCCACGCCGACCACGTCACCGCCCGCTTCTTTAACCAGTTCCAAAAGCGTTGAGGCGTTGTTGGCGAAATGAATCACCGGCACCCCTGTTTCCTGTAAGTGTTCCATCACGTAACGAGAATGGGGCAGCACGTATTCCCGGTAGTCTTGAGGCGACAACGTGCCCACCCAGGAATCAAATACCTGCACTGCCTGGGCGCCGGCAGCCACCTGGGCTTTGAGGTAACTTACCACCACTTGCGAAATTTTTTCCATCAAAGCATGCCATACTTCCGGAGCCTGCCACATCATACGCTTACAGTTAACATAATTCTTTGAGCCGCTGCCTTCTATCATATAGCTGGCCAGGGTAAAAGGCGCGCCGGAAAAACCAATCAATGGTACCCTGCCGTCCAGTTCCTTACGTACCAGCTTGACCGCGTCCAAAACGCAAGGCACATCTTCCTCAGGTTCAATCAAACGCAGGGCTTTGACATCCTCTGCACTGCGCACCGGGTTGTGAATTACCGGCCCTTCATTTTTGGCAAATTCCAGGTCAATGCCCATTCCTTCCAAAGGTAACAAAATATCCGCAAACAAAATGGCAGCATCCACGCCAAGACGATTAACTGGCTGTAAAGTAACTTCCGCAGCCAGTTCGGGAGTCTTGCACATTTCCAGGAAGGAGTGTTTGCTGCGTATTGCCATATATTCTTCCATATAACGACCGGCCTGCCGCATCAACCAGACCGGTGTATATTCCACCTCTTCACGTCTACAGGCTCTCAGGAAAACATCATTTTTCATTTTCTCCCTCTCCTTAAGCTGTCTATTTGTGACAATAAGTACAAATCTTGCAATCCCTTAAAAAGTTCGACAGTACCAGGTAAATTCCTTTTTTTATTTGGCCGCAAAAACCCCCGCGCCCAAACCACTGCTGCCAATTTGCCCTTTGCATCTATCATTCCCCTATTCCCAAAAGGTAATTACCGTAAAAAAAGAGATACCCTGCAAAAAGGTACCTCATGCTTTCAGGTTTCCCTATTTCCGTTCCACTACCAGCGCAGCGCCCTGGCCGCCGCCGATACACAGGGTTGCCAGGCCGAACTGGCTGTCCCGCTTGATCATTTCATACAATAAGGTGATTAATATCCGCGCCCCGCTGGCGCCGATGGGGTGCCCGATGGCAATGGCACCGCCGTTGACATTGACTTTCTCCCGGTCAAACTCCAGCTCACGGCACACGGCAATCGCCTGAGAAGCAAAGGCCTCATTGGCCTCAATCAAATCCAGGTCCTTAACGGCCAAGCCTGCCCGTTTCAAAGCCTTGCGGGATGCCGGTACCGGTCCGATGCCCATGATTGCCGGGTCCACACCGGCGGTGGCGGCACTGCGAATATAAGCCATGGGTTTCAAACCGACACTCTCTGCTTTCTCCTTGGACATTACTAGCACTGCGGCAGCGCCGTCATTAATCCCCGAGGCATTCCCCGCGGTCACAGTACCGTCCTTTTTGAACGCAGGCTTAAGTGCAGCCAGCTTTTCCAGGGATGTTTCCCGCGGGTGTTCGTCAGTATCAAAGACTACCGGGTCAGCCTTGCGCCGGGGTATGGTGACGGGAACAATTTCATCTTTAAACTTGCCCGCAGCTATGGCCTTGGCCGCCCGCTGTTGGCTTTGTAAGGCAAAGGCGTCCTGTTCTTCCCGGGAGATGCCGTATCTTTCCGCCACATTTTCTGCAGTAATTCCCATGTGGATGTCGTTAAATGCACACCAAAGTCCACCCTTGACCATTTCATCCACCAGCTTGCCGTCGCCCATGCGGTAACCCCAGCGGGACTTTTCCAACAGGTATGGCGCCATACTCATATTTTCCATACCGCCGGCCACCACCACGTCTGCTTCACCGGCCTTGATTGCCTGGGCTGCCTGGCCAACAGTCTTCAGTCCCGACCCACATACTTTATTCAAAGTATATGCTGGCACCTCAAGCGGTAGGCCGGCCTTGACTGCAGCCTGCCGTGCCGGGTTTTGGCCCAGCCCGGCCTGTAATACGTTGCCGAAAATCACCTCATCCACTTCTTTGGGGTCCAAATCAACCCGCTGCAGGGCTTCTTTAATTACCAAAGCTCCTAAATCCACTGCCGGGTAGTTACTTAAGGACTTACCGTAACTGCCCACGGCAGTACGTACAGCGCTGGCTATCACTACTTCCTTCATACTGGTCGCTCCCTTCCACAGTGGTGAAAACCCACCAATTTTTTCTCCGGAATCTTATTACCTACAACCGGAGTTTATAGCACTTTTACCACCAACTCGGCAATATCAAAGGTCTTGATGTCTTTATCCTCGTAGGTCTTTAAACCGTCTTCTATCATGGTGAGACAGAAAGGACAGTTGGTAACCACAGTATCGGCACCGGTAGCCACCGCCTGCCTGGTGCGTTCCTCGTTTATCCTGGTGCCAAGGGTTTCCTCCATCCACATGCGTCCGCCGCCGGCGCCACAGCAGAAACTGCGGTTTTTATTCTTTTCCATTTCCTTAATCTTGCCGCCCAGGCGTGCTATCACGTGCCGCGGCGCTGCATACTCGTCATTGTAACGGCCCAGGTAGCAGGAATCATGATAAGTAACTTCCAGTCCCACTGGTTTTGAGATAGAGAGTGCACCGGTATCAATTAGTTCCGCAATGTACTGGGTATGATGGACTACTTCAAAATCAGCGCCAAATTCAGGGTACTCGTTCTTCAATGTATTGAAGCAATGGGGACAATGGGTAACAATCATTTTAATCCCGTAAGATTTGATGGTCTCGATATTTTCTTCAGCAGTCATCTGGAACAGGTATTCGTTACCGATCCGCCGCGCCGAGTCACCGCAGCATTTTTCCTCGGTACCGAGAATACCGAAATTCACCCCTGCCGCCTGCAGCACTTTAACCACTGCCGTGGCAACTTTTTTATTACGGTCGTCAAAGGCACCCGCACAACCGGGCCAGTACAGGATATCGACATCGCTGTCTTCTGCCAGGACCTTCACGCCCAGGCCTTCAGCCCACCTGGCCCTGTCAGCAAAACCCACACCCCAGGGGTTGGAGTTATTCTCAAGATTTCGGAATACGGTCTGTACTTCCGGGGGGAACCTGCTTTCTTCCAAAACCAGATGCCGCCGCATGCCAATGGTCTTGTCAATATGCTCCACCAACGCCGGGCACTGTTCCTGACAGGCACGACAGGTGGTACAACTCCAGATGGTATCCTCGCTGAATACGTCACCCACCAGAGATTTTTCTTCAGTAGCTGCGGTTTCCGCGGTAACTTCTTCACCGGTTCCCGTACTGACGGTTTCTTTTTTTGCCCCGTATTCCTCCAAATACGCCTTCAAATCCTGAGTCATTTCCTTGGGAGACAGGGGCTTTTCCGTCAGGTAGGCGGGGCAGTTGTCCTGACACCTGCCGCAGCGGGTACATGCTGCCGTATCAAACAATTGTTTCCAGGTAAAGTGTTCCAACCGCGAGACGCCGTAGTTTTCCAAGTCTTCATTTTCAAAGTCAATACCCGTCAATGCCCCTTTAGGGTTTAGGGTACTGAAGAACTGGTTTAAGGGAGTGGTGACAATGTGCAGTAATTTGGAATAAGGCAGGTAGGCAATAAAACCAAATGCCAGCAACAAGTGCGCCCACCAGAAAAACACGTGTACTCCGCTTAAGGTCCCCGGGGACAAGCCGTTAAGAAGCTTACCGATAACCATCCCCACGGGGGACCAGGCCGACCAGGGGTCCCCCGTGGCGGCAATGCGCAGTCCTTCCAGGATAAAACCGGAAATGATTATCAATAATATCAAGTGCAGGCTGTAGCCGTCATCAGGCCCGGTATCCAGACGCTCCGGCTTCTGTGCATAACGACGGTAATAGGCCAAAAGGATACCGATTATTGCTGCCAGCCCGCCCAGGTCCAGCAGCAGGGAAAGCCACAAGTAGAGACTGCCCTTGTAGATTTCCAGGCCAAGATCTGCCTGCAGGGCTACAACAGCAGTGCCGATGACAAAGATTACAAAGCTGTAAAAAATAAACGCATGCATGCTGCCGGCATAGCCTTCCCTTAAAATCCGCCGGTGACCCATAGTATGGACCAAAACGTTATAAATGCGAGTAGGCAGGTCATCAGTCCTTTTTTCCGGAAGGCCGAGCCGCCAGAGTTTGTATTGGCGATAAAATCCGTACCCAAAGACAATTAAAGCCACTAAAAATAATAAATATATAAAATCATGCCCGTGGATATTCCAGTAAAGCTGACGACTTGCAGTCATGTACTGCTCCTCCCCTTTGATTAAAGTTCCGATATCCAAAGCAGAAATTGTTTTTGCCCGGCCGAGCTATTTTTTTAATTCACACTTTGAAAATCGAGCCAAGGGTACGGGCAAAATGCCCGCACCCAAATCACCAAATTCTATAATACCTTCTTGAATTCCTCCGTCAGAACCGGCACAACCTTGAACAGGTCATTGACGATACCATAGTCCGCCACGTTGAAGATGTTGGCTTCTTCGTCCTTGTTAATGGCGGCAATGTACTTTGATGAGCTCATCCCTGCCAGGTGCTGGATGGCGCCGCTGATGCCGCAGGCTATATACAATGTGGGTGAGACGGTCTTGCCGGTCTGGCCCACCTGGTACTGGTGCTCCCGCCAGCCGGCGTCCACTGCGGCCCGGGATGCGCCTACGGCTGCTCCCAGCACGTCGGCCAGTTCTTCCAATATGGCAAAGTTCTCGGGCCCTTTCATGCCCCGGCCGCCGCTGACGATGATGTCTGCTTCGGTCAACAGCACTCTGCCGCCTGACAGCTGCTTCACTTCTTTTACTCTAGCGCGGATTTCACTTAAGTTTACGTCTACTTCTTCTATGCCGGCTGATTTTTCTTCGGGCTCTTTCAGGTCCTGGACGTTGGGCCTGAAGGTGGCTATGACGGGACTGGATACTACTTTGCTCCTGGTAAAGGCTTTGCCGGCATATATTGGCCGGGTGAATACAAACTCATCATCTTCTACTGCTACGGCGGTGATGTCGCTGACCATGCCGGCTGCTGCTTTCTGGGCAACGCGGGGTGCCAAATCTTTTCCGAAGGCGGTGTGCCCGAAAAATACCGCCCGGGGCGCATATTCTTCGATAAGCTTGCTGATTACCTGGCTGTACCCTTCACTGCTGTATGTTGCCAAGCTTTCATCCCGGGCGAGATATACTTTCCCAGCTCCGTAGGATGCCAGGGTATCTGCCAAATCTTCTACGTCATCTCCTCCGATCAGTACCGCTTCCAGTTCGGCGCCCAGTTCATCTGCCAGCTCCTGTCCTTTACTCAACATTTCCAGGGTTACTTTCTTTAATTCGCCGTCTCGCTGTTCGGCGATTACCCATATGGCCATTTTTTCTCCCTCCAAATCCTTTGAATTGGTAATTGAACAATTTCTGTTTTGTATCTGCTTTACTTTGATATTGTTTTGGGTTTTGACCCCAAAGTTATAACCGAAGATCGAACTTCGAACTTCTAAATGACTTTCGCTTCTTCTTTAAGTAAGCGTACCAGTTCCTTGGCTGCTTCTGCGGCTTCGCCTTCGATGATTTTTCCTGCTTCTTTCTTGGGCGGCAGGAAGATTTCTAATGTCTCCACTTTCTTTTCTGCTGCTACGCCTAATTCTTCGAGACTGACCTGCTTCAGTTCTTTTTTCTTGGCCTGCATGATGCCTTTCAAGCTGGGATAACGGGGTTCGTTTATCCCTTTCTGGCAGGTGATCACTGCGGGCAACAGCGTCTCGACGATTTCGCTGGCGCCCTCGATTTCACGGGTGCATTCTGCTTTGCCGTCTCTTACTTCCAATTTGGTCACTATGTTTACCTGGGGCAGGTCGAGTTCCTGGGCAAGCCGGCTGGCTACCTGGCTGGAACCGTCGTCTATGGCTACATGACCGCCCAAAATCAGGTCGTATTCCATCCCTTCTATGGCTTTGGCCAGTACTTTAGCGGTGGCAAACTCGTCGGCTTTGGGGCTTTCTACCAATACGGCTTTATCTGCTCCCATGGCCAATGCCTGCCTTAACGCTTCCCGGGCCTGCGCTTCACCGACGCTGACTACGGTTACTTCGCCACCCTGCGCTTCCTTGATCCTCAATGCTTCTTCCACGGCAAATTCGTCGTAGGGGTTGATGATGTACTTGATCCCCTGGGTGACGATTTCTCCATCTTTTAATTCAATCCTGGCTTCGGTGTCAAAGGTTTGTTTCAGACACACTATGATGTTCATTGATTGGAACCTCCTTTATCTTAATATAAAATTTAAAGATTTTTCCAAACATCAGAGCATTTTTGCAAAAATGCATTAATTAATGCAATAACGGGTTAGCTGAGACGATACCAAGCACCTTCCGGAACCACGTTGAAGCTTTGTCACCTCACTTCCAAGATTATTCATATCTATAAAAACCTTGCCCGGTTTTTCGACCGAGACGACCACTTTGAACGTATTGACGCAGCAACGGACAGGGCCGGTATTTGGAATCACCAAAACCTTTATAAAGCACTTCCATAATTGCCAGGCAGGTATCCAGACCAATCAGATCCGCTAAAGCCAGCGGTCCCATGGGGTGATTGGCCCCAAGCTGCATCACCTGGTCTACCGCTTCCGGGCTGGCCACTCCCTCATAAACCGTATAGATGGCTTCATTAATCATGGGAACCAAGACCCTGTTGAGAGCAAAACCGGGAAAATCTTTGACTTCCACCGGCACTTTACCCATTTGTTCGCTAAGTTTTTTCACCAGTTCATAAACCTCATCAGCAGTAGCCAAACCACGTATTACCTCTACCAGTTTCATCACCGGAACGGGGTTCATGAAATGCATGCCGATAACCTTCTCCGGCCTTTTAGTGGCGGCGGCAATACGCGTTATCGGCAGTGATGAAGTATTGGTCGCTAAAACAGCACTGGGCTTGCAAATCTCGTCCAGTTGTTGGAATATCTTTATTTTAACATCCAAGTTCTCCACAGCGGCTTCAATGACTAAGTCCACACCGGCGGCAGCCTGTAAATCAGTGGCGGTTTCAATTCTACTCAAAACCTCACTTTTTTCTTCCTCGCTGATCTTTTCTTTTTTCACCAACCGGGATAAATTTTTATCGATTACAGCCAAACCCCTGTCAAGGAACTGTTGTTCCAAATCATTCAGCATAACAGCAAAACCAGCCTGTGCAGCAACCTGAGCAATACCGCTGCCCATTTGCCCCGCACCGATAACCATTACCTTTTGTACTTCCATGTTTATTACCCCCTTTGTTCCTTATGGTACAAGGAACATTAATGCAATTTTAGTGCCAGCAGTAAATGCCTTTTTAACAATTTAGATGCAACTAAGTTATTGCCAAATTTTACGCTCTTTTCAAAAAACAAATACCCAAATAGCGAGAAACCGCCTGCCTTTATTGCTGCAATTTTGCAATACCGCATCATTGAAAACAATATTTTTAAAAAAATGCTACTAGTCAGAATTCGTTTAATCTGCTTGAGATTCCTGCTTTTAAAGTAACAAATGTAAATATTGGTTTACATATTGTGTATGCATTTGTATGTACTTAGAATATTCTCCGAAAAAGAAAATAGGTACGGCCCGGCATGGAGCCCAGGTCTGGAGATAAACGTGTATAGTTATTCTTCCTTATACGCAGGAAGCATTTCGGGACTGAAGGTTTGGTCTTATCTTCCAAAGCAGCGCCGTTAATTTGACAATTAAGTATTCCCGCGATATAGTGAAAGTGGATTTGGAGGTGATTTGATGAACAGACTGTCAAAGTTACAAGCTTTACTGCTAAAATATATTAAGGAAACCGGCAACGACAACCGCCGCGCTTACCCACTCAGTTGGGAGATTGTTCATATTGCCAGTGCGCCTCAATTCGCCCAACTGCTGGCAGAGAAAAGAGGGGCGGATGCGGAACTGGCTGCCATCGCCACTGCGGTCCATGATTTCGGCCGGATAGTAACCGGTGTCCAGGAAAACCACGCCGAGGCAGGTTATGAACCATTAAAAAAATGGCTGGAGAATACCGGCCTGTTTGATGACGGTGAAATAGAGACAATTGCTTTGGCCAGTAAAAATCACAGCGGCAAAGAAGAGGAAGGCACGGCAATAGAAGAAATAGTGAAAGACAGCGATATCGTGGATTGTTATCTTCACGGCCATCCCATTACCAAGGATGCACACCGGAAACGGCTGGCAAAAGTAAAAAAAGAACTGAATTTACCTGAAGAGCAGGATTAATCTTTCTGTTCTTCTTTTTTGATTTCGTCTAACCGTGCCAGCCATTCATCCAGCGGCCCCGGTTCCAAAGCCAGTTTATCCCGTAAATCCGCACCGGTAATTAATTTCGCCTCCTTGAGGTCATAAAAATGAAAGTACTGCCTCCACAGGTCAAATAAAAATTCCTTAAATCCCTCTTCCACAGTCTCACCTTTGGCAGTCCGGGTAGCTTTTACATCAGCATAAGCAAGCATCAGCAACATCCCCGTGTCAGCGCCCGCGTCCGCAAACAGCCGGTAACAGGCTTTATCGGACACATCTCCCCGGACGAACAAGGCCAGCGGTCGCATGTGTAAAACAGTCACCCTGGTCCAACTCTGCCGTTCACGCTTGCTGAGGGCCAATCTGGCAGCATACTGTTCGATATACTTGACTCCCGCCCGGTCATGATTGTAAAAAGTTATTCTCCCGTCCGGTCGTGTTGCCGCGGTATCAATTTTCCCCACATCGTGAAATAAGGCGACAATTTTCAATAACTGCCGGCGGCTACCGGCAACGGTAAGTTGTTCCGCAAGGTATTTTTCTGCTTTTGGCCTGATGTCTTCGGGTAAATACCCGATGCCTTCCGTTTCCAGCGTTTCCATGGTACGTAACGAATGGGCCCAGGCATTTTCATTGTGATGGTAATTTTGTGCCGTACGCCGCAAAAAATCAATTTCAGGGAAAATAATGTCCAGTACCCGCCATTCATCCAAAAAACGCAAATAACGACTTGCCCGGGGCTGGGCCAGCAGCAACCAAAGCTCCTGCTTCAGGCGTTCTCCCGCAACATCTTTTAATCGTTCTTTGGCCTGGCAGGCAAACTGCCTGTACTGACAATCCAAATTTAAATCAAACCGGGAAGCCAGGCGCAGGCCGCGGACGATACGCACCGGGTCGTTGATGAAGCTTTCCCCGCCTATGGGTCTTAATTGCCTGCGTGCCAAGTCTTCCAGTCCCCTGGTAGGGTCCACGGCTTTTTCCCACCAGGTATTGTCTTCTAAATAATCTTTAACATCCAGCGCTATGGCGTTACATGTGAAATCCCGGTGAAAAAGGTCTTTTACGAACTGCCCGTTGACGGGCCGGGTGATATCCATCTGAATCCCCAAACGTTTTATCACCACCCGGTAAATATCGTGTTCAGGTGACAAGGAGACAAAGCTTCCTTCCACTTCTCTTGCCAGCTGCTGCCCAAATTCCAAACAGGGCCCTTTTACCAACAAATCAATATCCTTACTTTGTTCCCCCAGAAAAAGGTCTCTGACAAATCCGCCAACCAGGTAAACTTCTATCTGCATTTGTTCTGCCAAATTTCGAGTCTTGCTCAGGACCCACAAAATTTCCTGCATTTCAAAGTCACCTCAAATGCTTGTCTCAGGTATCCAGACCCAGTTTCTTCAGTGTCTCCGGAGTGGGAACACCTTTTCCATCCCATCCCCGGAAATCATAATACTCAGCCAAAACCGCTTTTACCGACTGGTGGTCCAGTACCTTCCCCTTACTGTTTCCTTCCGGTAACGGTTCCCGGCCGGGTAATGTCCGAGATATTGTTTATATCACACTGGGCGCCAAAGGCCAGGTGCGGCGTGACCTCCATGGCCTTTATTTCCATCCCTCCGCTGCCGGGCAATACCGTCCAGTGGGCACAGGCGATGGGGCAGGCGATACAGGCAACCTGCAGCTTTTCACAGCGGTTTTCTTCCCATTCTGTGCACTTTCTTTGCATAAGCGCAGTGCCCCGTTGGGACAGGAAGCGGCGCAGCACCCGCACTTTTTGCAGAAGAAAGAAAGGCAAATGACAAATTTTCCTTTCTTTTCATCTCTTTTCACTGTGATATAGCTGGTCTCCAAGCTGAACCCGTCAAAATTTGCTATGGAACAACTTAACATGCAGTTACTGCAGCCAATACACCGTCCCGGATCAACAGCCAGATAAACCCCCGGTTCATGCATCCCATACACCCCTTTCCCCTTGTTACTATTCTCCAAGCCGCAAAGTTATCCTGCCTAAAATGGTAAAGGCAGGGCCTCTACTTGTGAGAAAAAAAGCCAGGCCTTACTCAACACTTGGCAAAGCCTGGCCGCATTTTTTAATTAATGATAGTTGCTCAGGTCCACTGATGCATCATGGCACGTACCGCAGGTCTGCTCCACAGTCAGTTTCAGCGGCCGGCCGTCGGCACTCAAGCCGTGAGAATCATGACAGGTGCTGC
>CAZGXM010000023.1:0-35036 GCA_964529795.1 uncultured Thermoanaerobacteraceae bacterium | reverse complement strand
TTAAAAAAGGATTTTCCCTTTTCCTGTCGAATATGTTCCCTTAGCAACCAATGAGAGGGGTTCAGGGGACATGTCGTCGAGAGGGCTCGCAATAATTTTGGTAATAATCTTATTTGCCACTTCATTCATTACTTCTCTCCTGCCCGCCAGCGCCTCCCAGTTGGATAAATTAAAAAAAGAGCAGCAACAGCTCAGTGACGAAATGAAGAAAAAGCAAGAGGCACTGGAAGTCAAGAAACGCCAGGAACAGTCCACACTGGGTGAACTGCAAACCCTGGCCGTACAATTGACAGACCTGGACAGGGAAATATCCCGTTTGGAAAGAGAACTGGCCGAAGCAGAAGAAAAAGTGGCCCTGGCCCAGAAACAATTGGCAGAAAAGATTGCCCAGCAAAAAGAACGACAGCGGATCTTTCGCCAGCGTATAGTCAGCATTTACGAAGACGGCGCGGTAACTTACAGTGAAGTGCTGCTGCAGGCCACCAGCCTGACTGACTTTTTAACCCGGCTTGAGTACCTGAAAGCCATTGCCGAAAATGATGTCAGGTTGTTAAAGGAAATCGAGGCGCAAAGAAAGGATATCGAACAACGTAAGCGGGAACTGGAAGCAAAGCGGGACCAGATTGCCGCATTGAAAAGCAAGCGGGAACAGCGCCAAAACGAACTGGCCAGGCAGCGCCGGCGGGAGCAGGAACTGCTGGCAAGCATTCGCACGCAAAAAGAAGAATTTGCCCGCATGCTGGATAAAATGGAGGAAGAATCGAAAAAGCTGGCTGCAGAAATCCGCCGGCTGCAGGAACTGCAGCGCCGGCGCAGTCTCTCGCGGGGCGGCAAAATGCTCTGGCCCATACCCGGTTACTCACGAATAACCTCGGATTACGGCATGCGCGTTCACCCCATCCTCAGGACCAGGAGAATGCACACCGGCATTGATATTGCCGCTCCCATGGGAGCCACGGTGGTGGCCGCCTTGGACGGGGTGGTAATTTACAACGGCTGGTACGGCGCTTACGGCCGGACCGTGATTATCGACCACGGGGCCGGCATCTCCACCATGTACCCCCACCTGTCCGCCAGCCTGGTAAGAGACGGGCAGGAAGTGCGTGCCGGTCAGAAAATTGCCGAAGTGGGCAGCACCGGCTGGAGTACCGGGCCCCATATCCACTTTGAAGTGCGCAAAAACGGCGACCCGGTCAACCCCTGGCCGTACCTGCGATAAACTTTGAGCCCCCGTGGCAATTTCAGCCCGGGGGCTTTACCTTGCCGGGGTCTTAATTATTACCACACCGTTGCTCAACCGGTTGACATCGGCAAAAAATATCTTGCCCAGTTCTGAAGAAATCTGTTCCAGTTCCTTCTCATCCCGGACAATAATAGCCGGTATTCCTTCATTTATTTTTTTCGCTTCATCCGTGACCACCATGTACAACTGGTGTTTCTGCAAAATATCACCTCCTTGGGCGCCAGGTACTAGGCGTGCGCCCGGCGCAGGCTTTCCAGTAAAGGTACTTCCTTTATCACATCCAAAAGCAGCTTTTTGTCCCGCCTGATGGCTACCACCACTACTGCCACCCGCTCTGTGTCAAAATCCCGGCGGGTGCCGATATACCGCTCGGTACCGAAGACACGGGCAATATCGCTCATCAAGGCCCGGCGCTGCCCGGGGTTGGCAAGAGTTATTTTCCCATCCGCATTTTTCGGTGTGATCATGACCGCATAGCCCTGTTCCTGAACGCGCTTGCGTGTGGCGGACAGGCCCACGTTCATGATATAAATATCGTCCACCATCAGGTTATAACCGTTGAAGCTAATCTTCGCCTCCTTTACCTCCGCAACATCCCCCAGTTTCTGCTGTCTGGTATAGCGCTGAAAGTATTTGTTCACCGCAAAACCCGCCACTGCCCCCACCGCCGCGTTGAGAAACACCACCGGTGTGTCGACAATCAGGCAGGCACTGGTGGTTGCCAGACCAATCAACATGGCCACGTAGTTGCGCGCTTCAAAACTCTTGGCAATGGCGTCAATATAAGCATTGCCCCGGGGAATAAATTCAGTCTCTTCCAAATCCATAAGGCTATTCCGTTCAGCCTTACGGACATCCCGAAACTGCTGGATTGCCAGGGCCAGAAAAGTTACCGCCACCCAATTTTTGGTCAGCAGGGCCGGCACAGCCACCGCGCCCATGCCGCTGGCAATAAAACCCACGGTCCCGTGAATCAGCACACCATTGGGCGAGGTGGGGTACCGCCGGTAATCTCCCTGCAGGTTGCTGAACCGTGACCATGTGCCCACGGCGGTTCCCACCAGTACATACCAAAGTAACGGGGACATAAAAAAACCTCCTTTTCCGTTATTATTCCCCGGAAAAGGAGCATCTTGCAATCAATCCAGCCACATTTTCAGTTTATCCATATTTTTTACCAGAATGCACCGGCGGTTGAAATCGATGATGTTGCGCTTTTTCAGGTCATTCAGGCTGCGGCTTACCGTCTCCCGGGAAGCTCCAATCATGTTGGCCAGTTCCTGCTGGCTGAGCAACAGGTCAATCAATACCCCGTCCTTGCTTTCCCTGCCGTACTCGTCGGCCAGCTTCACCAGCGTACTCAGCAAACGGCCGAAGGTATCCTTGAGGGCCAGGTCGCGTATCTGTATCTGAGCCTTACGTAGCCTGCGGCTCATAACCTTCAGTATTTTTAAGGTGGTGTCCGGGTGGGTCTTTAAAAAAATATCCAAATCTTTATTACGAATGATGCCGATGACAGAATCAGTGGTAACTTCAGCAGTCGCCGGGTAAGGGCCGTCATCAAAAAGAAGAACCTCGGCAAAAATCTGCCCTTCACCGACAAAATGGAGAATGTGCTCCCTACCGTCCGCCAGGGTCTTGGTCAGCTTTACCCTGCCTTTCTGGACAAAGTACAAGGCATCGCCCGGCTCCCCTTCCAAAAAAATAAACATCCCCTTACGGTAGGGCCTGAGCAGCACGACCTGGCTTAACTGGTCCAATTCTTCATCATCAAGACCGCTGAAAACGTGTATTTTACCAAGGATTTCCCGGACATTTGCCATCATTATCTCCCTTTCGCCAATTCCCATCTTTCCCGTCTTTTTTTAACATTTTTATTCTAACATTTTCCGAGAAAAAACAAAAGACTTGGGAACCACTTCCAGTTCCTGAAAAAAACCGGCGCATTTGAATTTGATATTAAGAAAGCTTAGAACCCCGGGGCTTTAGCCCTGGAAAGGTTCACCAAACCCTAACAGTTCCAAAAATTTTTTTCGAAAAGGATGCCGGGGCAGTGTAAACTCAACTCCAGTCAGCTTGCGTGCCCAAAGGAGACGGCTTAAACCCGCCGGGCCGAGTTCACACAGGCCGGTTAAATCTACAACCACCCGCCTGGCACACCTTTCGCTTAGACGCTCTTCGAAAACCTGCGGGTCCAGGCGCACACCCACAGCAATTCTCAGCGCCACCTTTTTTTTCTCTTTAATTTCAGCACGGAACAGCTCTACCTCCTTGACCTCGGGGATATCCTGAATGGCTTCCTTTACAGCATCGAGGCTCTTCCTGGCAAAAAATCTCACCTTTATCTCCGTGCCCTCAAAGCCCTGTTCCTTTATCTCGTCAAATGGCGGTTGGACATCAATGAGTCTCCCCATCTCTTCCAGGGTCCTTAACACCACGCACGCACGCGCTGCCTTCATAGTGCAGCTATCCTCAAGTCTGATCAGTAGTTCGTCTTCTTTCGAGTCTACAAGGATGCCCATATCATGCCCGCCGTGACTCAGATGCTCCAACTTGTTGACCAGGTTCCCAAGCTCAATGACGCCCTCACCTTTTCCGCAGGCCCTGTCGGCCAGTCCTTTTAGCGCATCAAGAGTATTTAATAATGTATCGGTAATTTCACCGGAGGAGTAAATCTCCCCCTTTCTCATAGCAGCCAGGAGGTCTTCCATACGGTGGGCCAGGGTGGTCATTTCCTCAAAACCAACTGTTGCCGCATTCCCTTTCAGATTATGGGCTATTCTGAAAATGTCGTCTAAACAGCTACTGTCGGCGGGGTTCTTTTCCAGAAATACCAGCTTGCCTTCCAGTTCCTGGAGTTGTTCAGCTGTTTCTTCCAAAAAAGCCTCTACATAAGGAAGAGATTCTTCATTAAACATCGCCTCCAACACCTCCGCTTATTGATTTGCCTGCTGGAGCTGCCTCTGCATGCGGTGCGGGTCCAGCACCAGCAGAATACCCCCGTCTCCCAGCATAGCTGCTCCGGCAAAACAGGAATCATGACCCAAATCTGCCGGCAGAGATTTGAGCACAATGTCCTCTTGACCGAGAAAATCATCTACGACCAGCGCAAAGCCGTTCGTCAGGACCACCAGGCACAATTCTTCGTCACCGGTTTCTTTTTTGTCATCCTCAAAAAACTCACCCAGGAAAAGCACCGGCACCAACTCGCCGCGGATCACCACAATCCTTTTTCCCTGCATGCTGGTCAATTCACCAGCATGCACTTTAACCATCTCTCTAACATCCGCTATCGGTAATCCGTATTTCCTGCCGTCCTGCACCACCAGCAGGACGCGAGAGGTAGCCAATGTAAGCGGGAGCTCTATTCTCACCCTGGTACCGGCTCCAGGACTCGTTATTATCTTTACGCTTCCTCCCAGGCTGCGGGCGGCCACCCGGACCGCATCCATACCTACTCCTCTGCCGGAAACCTTTGTCACTGCCACTGCCGTACTGAAGCCGGAAACAAAGAGAAAGTCAAGCACCTGTTGCTCGGCCATTGACTTGGCTTCCTCCGCTGAAACAAGCCCTGCCGAAACCGCTTTCTGCCTGACGCGCTCCACATCGATACCGCGGCCGTCGTCTTCCACTTCCAGCACCATTTTGTTCCCCTCCCTGAGGGCCCGGAGCTTTATTGTGCCCGCGGCTGTTTTCCCCCGCCCCAGTCGCTCTTCAGGAGTTTCAAGACCGTGGTCTATGGCATTACGAACCAGGTGGACCATGGGCTCACTGATCACCTCCATTACGGCCTTATCGATTTCCGTATCCTCCCCTTCCAGACGCAATTCAACATTTTTGCCCAGCTCCCTGGCCAGGTCACGCACTGTCCGTGGAAACTTCTGAAAGATATGACTGGCCGGAAGCAGTCTCATGTTCATTACGGCATCCTGTAACTCGCGAACCAATCTGTCCTGCCCCGCATGCTGTTCCTTTAACTCTCTGGCCACTTCAGCCAGACCGTATTCTTCCTCCACCTTTTTTGCTACATAAAGCAAAGCATTGCCCCTTACCACCAATTCGCCGGCCAGCGCCAGCAGACGGTCCACCTTGGTTTCATCCACCCGGATGCTTTTACTCGGGGCAGCGGGAGCGGAAGTTTTTGTCCCCTTAGGTTTTTTAGCAGCAGGTACAATTGAAGTGCTTCCTTTTACAGCTAAACTCCTGACTATTTTCTCGGCTGCATCCAGGAGTGAAAAGAGTTTCCTTTGCCGTTCAGGGCCTGGCTTCTCCAGCAGTTCCTCGGCTTTCTTCAGTTCAAGTCTGTTAAGGTACGTACCAATTCCCGCCAAAATTCTGGCTGCCGAGAAACCGTACCGTGAAAAATCTTCTTGACTACACGGTTGCCCGAGGTACTCTCTCAACTGGGCCAGAATCAACCGCAAAACTTCCGTTTCCTCTTGATTTAACATATCAGGCGATGAAGCCGGTTTCTCTTCTGCCTGGAACGTCTTTTCCGCGCCGCCGGGAATCCCCGGGCTGCCATCTTCCGGTCCGGCACCGGGCTTATCTGTATCCAAAAAGACCGGGCAAATAGTCATGCGCAGGTCGGGTAAATCTCCCAAAACTCCAGTAAGCGTATTTTTCAAAGCATGTGTATTGAGGTCGGAGCTAAGGTAAAAATGCAGGGACAAGAAAGAATGATCGCCCGTCACCGGGACGGCGTTTAACTCTCCTGCCCCGTTTACTACAGCGCGAATCACCTCTCCGCAGGAAGACAGCTTTTCATAAACTGCCAGCAAGTCAGGCGATTCGGCCGAAGCCTGCATCTCCAAGCTAACTTCATAAACACACTTCCCAACTTCCACTTGATTGGCCGCTTCCGGCATCCTGGAAACAGCGGTCGAAGCGGTTTTGCCAAGCAGTTCTCCCAACTCGCCGATCTTTTTCCGACATGTTTCTTCGTCTACCTGCAGCTCCACTGCTGTTTCCGCTTTTTCCACGACTTCCAGCAAAAACTCAAGGGCGCGGCTGACAGTTCCGGCAAGTTGCTCCGACGCAACAATCTCCCCTGTTTTTACCCGGTTTAGAACGTCCTGCAGCCGTCCTGCCAGCTCGTTCAGGACCCCATATCCTTTGGTAAGGTCTACCAGGGCGTTCATTTTTTCTAAAAGCTGCGCCAATACCCTGCTGCCAGGGTCGTGGACCAGGGATAGGGCCAAAAATCCGGTTTTGTCGAGAACCTTTTTCATTCTTGCCAAAATTTCATTCATTTCCGCTTATTACCTCACTCCAGTAATAGTCTTGGTCAGAAAAAGAAGCCTTTCCGGCTTTACCGGTTTCACCAGGAAGAGGTTCGCCCCGGCCCGATAGCCTTCCAGCCGGTCGCTGTCTTTTGCTTCCGTCGAGATGATTACCACCGGTACCCTAACCCCTCTTTCATCCTCTCTGAGCTGCCGCACCAGTTCGTAGCCTGACATTTTGGGCATGTTTACGTCCACAATGAAAAAATCATAATCAATTCTTACCGCCTTTTCCAATGCTTCGTAACCGTTGGCTGCATGGTCTACAGTAAAACCTGTTTTGCTTAAAATGGAAGTGTAATAACCGCGTACAGTAGACGAATCATCCACTACCAGTATCCGTCTGCTCATCTCTTCTTCGCCTCACTTCTGATATATAATCGCATTCTTGAATTTCCGCAGCCTGAAAATAGGCGTAATGCGACTCATGGATTCCGAGTGCCCGAGGAAAATGAAACCGCCTTTTCGCAAGGCATCATAAAAGTGAAGGGCCACCTGCCTGCGCGAAGCATCGTCAAAGTAAATGAGGACGTTGCGGCAGAAGATGATATCAAAGTCCGCCATTTCACGCATGTTTTCCCGGTCTAAAAAGTTGAGCTGGTGAAAGATAATCTGGCGGCGCAGCCCGGGATGTATCTCGAATTGTTCCCCCACCCGGTAAAAATAACGGGCAAGATAGGTCTCCGGAACGTCTTTGACGGAACGCCTGCCGTAAAGTCCTCTTTTTGCTTTTGCCAGCACATCTGTATTTAAATCAGTCGCATGAATTTCCCAGTCAACAGGCAGCCCCCCGGTCATCTCCGTCATGATGATGGCTAAAGTGTAAGCTTCTTCCCCCGTGGAACAGCCGGCAGACCAGACCCGCACCTTTTTTGGGTTCTGGTTGTTTTTGCCTTTCAAAATCTCGGGTATTACTTCTTCGGCAAAGCAGCGCAGTTGCTGATACTCGCGGAAAAAGTAGGTCTCGTTGACGGTCAGGACGTTGAGAAGTTCCTGCAGCTCACGGTCAGACGTATCAAACCGCATCCAGGCAAAATAGGCACGGAAGCTATCCAGGCCGGCGGCGCGCATGCGTGCTTCTACACGTTTTTCCACGTAGTAAAGCTTCTTTTCCTCAAAGAAAATACCGACCTTGCGATAGATGTAGTCCCGCAGTTTAACGAATTCCTCTGTTGTCAATTCTGATCCTCCCCTGTTCAGCATCGCCTGGAAGGCTTCCGGCATAGAAAAAACAGGCTTTCAATTCAGCTATACCTCCATCTTCTTCAAAGCAACCTCGACCGCATATTCTAAGAAAGGGTCAGAAAAACGTTCCAAAGCTTTTCGAACTACTTCCCTGTCCTCGCTGCGCAAGCCCATTTCACCCAAGTATTCCACTGCCATAGCCACCACGTTAATATCCTCATCCTTTTCCACAACCCGGCGCAAAAGTTCCACGGCCTCCTTGTCCTGTAGTTCTCCCAGGACGTTAACGGCAAAAAGCCGTACATCCGGGTCGGTGTCCCGCAAGCATTCCCTGACTACCTCCAGTGATGTATGCTGCAGCCGCTGCAGCACCTCTATCGCCGAATTCCTCAGGTAGGCGTCCTCGCTGTGCAACAGCTCAGCACACCGCCTTACCACAGCCTCTGTACCGATAACTATAAGGGTGCTCACTATCGCCTCCCGTACCGGGAGACTTTCCTCTTCCACCAGTCTCTTTGCCAGAAACCCAACGACGTCATCTCGAGGAAAGCCGGAAAGGTCCATGGCCGCATAGCATCTCTCGCTCTCTTCCGGGTGGGCAGATAAAATGTCCATAAGCTTCTTAACCTGGCTGGTTTTCAATTTCTCTCTACTCCTTTAATGATTTGCTCGGCAATGAGATAGGACGGGGATACCACTACAGCTCCACCCCTGAGATAAGCCTCTCGGGGCATACCCCAGACCACCGCAGTTTCTTCCGCTTCAGCAATGGTATAGCCGCCCTGCTTCCTTATTTCCACCATCATGTCCGCTCCGTCGTCGCCCATGCCGGTAAGAAGTACCCCGATAACATTGCAGGGAGATACTTTTTCTAAAACCGACTGCATGGTTACGTTAACCGAGGGGATATATAAAACGTCTGCCGGCTGCCGGCTAAGCCCGGCCACCAGCCTGCCGCCAGCATTCTTTTTTATTTTTAAATGATAACCCCCTCTGGCCACCAAGACCTTTCCCGGCGTTATTTCGTCGCCGTCGCCCGCCTCTTTGACGGCTACCCGGCAACACTGGTTGAGGCGCCGGGAAAAAGGTGCCGTAAAGTTTTCCGGCATATGCTGCACTACCAGCACCGCTGCCGGAAGGTCCTGCGGCAGACGGGGCAAAATATCCATAAGGGTACGGGGGCCGCCGGTCGATACCCCGATGACCACTACTTTCAATGATTGCTGCCCGGTGCCTGACTTGAGCCGGGGACGAGGCGGTCGCGGGTCCAAATTACGCGTCTTTCCCGACCGGCGCAGCCTTGACCTGGCCTGCGCTGCTGTTTTTACCTTCACTATGATCTCTTCCTTGAGCTGTTTTATGCCGAGGGAAACCGTCCCTCCAGGTTTGCCCACAAAATCCACCGCGCCTAACTCTAAAGCTTCCAGCGTGATGAGGGCGCCTTCCTGGGTGAGGGAAGAAACCATAACGACCGAACAGGGTGCCTTGAGGAGGATGTGCTGGAGGGCGGTAAGGCCGTCCATCCCGGGCATATTAATGTCCATGGTAACCACGCCAGGTCTTAGCTCCAGTGCCTTCGCCACTGCCTCCTCACCGTCACGGGCAGTACCCACTACCTCTATTTGGCTGTCAGAAGAAAGCATTTCCTTAAGGATTCTCCTCATGAGAGCAGAATCGTCAGCTATCAGTACCCGTATCTTCTTTGAGTTCCACGTTCTGCCCAAAGTCCGCCAGTTCCTCCTTTTCTTTAAATGACAGGACCTCCTCGACGTTTAACACGATGATCAGCCGCTTGCCTTCTCCGGCTTTAGCTATTCCCCTGATAAAGCGGATGTCTACCGAACCAGTCAGGAGGTCCGGCGCTGTTTCGATGCCCTTGTGGGGAACTTTTAGCACTTCCCGTACCAAATCAACAACAAGGCCGGTTAAAAGCCCGTCTATCTCTACTACGACAACCCGCGCATGCTCGTCTCTGGATTTTTCCTCCATCGCGAATCTTTTTCTCAGGTCAATTATAGGAATTATGGTTCCGCGGAGGTTAATCACCCCTTCTACAAACTGCGGAGCCCCGGGAACGGCCGCTATATCCGGAACTCTGATGATTTCCCGGACATCAGCGATGCCGGCCGCAAATTCTTCTTCGCCCAGATTGAAAGTCACCAGCTGTTCTTCCTGCTCGTTCTGCTCGCCAGCGCTGGCTGTTCCTTCTTCTATGCCGTCCAACGCTTCGCCCACTTTCAGGAGGTCATTCAAGGCAAGAAAGCCCGCCGGGTTAAGCACATATACCAGCCGCTTGCCTTCTGCTAGCTTGCACACCCCGTTTATTCCTTCGCCCCCGGCACGCAGCAGAACCGGTACGGGGTTAATAATCGTCCTGGGAATGCGGAGCACTTCCGTTACTGCATCAACTATCAGGCCCACCACAACCTTCCCTTCTTGCTGGTCGTAAAGACTCACCACTACTATGCGCATCCGGTCGTTCACTTCATTATCTCCCAGTTGAAAAAGGGTTCGCAGGCTGACCACCGGCAGAACGTGGCTCCGCAGGGCTATAATTCCAACAAGATAATCTGGAGCATCGGGCACCCGGTTAATGGTCTCCGGCAGGTGGACGATCTCCTGCACCATCCCTATGTCAATGCCGTATTCTTCCCCCCCGAGCCGAAAGGTGACAAGTTGAACTTTTTCTTCTTCTTTCTCTTTCTCTTTCTTGTGTTCCTCCGGTCGGACAAGCTCTTGAGATTCAACGCCATCTCTAACACGCTCCCCACTTTCCCCGATCTTCATAAATTGGTCCGCATCTATTACCATCACCAGGCGTTCGCCTCCTGCCAGCCTGGCTATGCCCCTGAGAAAATCTGCCCTGGCCTCTCCTTTCCTGACCCCTTCAATTTCGTCAGCGGCGATGTTTATTACCGCTGATACCCTGTCCACAATGAAACCCAGCCGCTTACGGCCGTCGTCCAGGACTATGACCCTGCTGTCTTCACTCAAGGGTTTCTTTTCCAGGCCAAGCCTGACACTCATGTTCACTACGGCAAGTATATTTCCCCGCAGGCTGGCCAGCCCCTCCAGGTAGGGCGGAGTCCGGGGGACCTTCACCATCTCCGGGACCCTAATTATCTCCTGAACGTATTTGGTTTCGATGCTATAAGCTTCGCTGCCTACATAAAAGGCAACATACTGCCCGGCAACCCGTTTGTTTTGCTGCACAAAGCATCCCCCCCTACAGTTGCTGCAACTCATCCGCCAGCGCAGCTATCTCTTCGATCGCTCTGGAAAGTTCTTCCATTCCCCTGGCCTGTTGGCTGCCGGCACTTGCAGCCTGTTCGGCGGCCGCGGCTGCTTCCTGGGCCACCTGGGCAATTTGTTCCGATGCTTTTTGGGCTTGCTCAACGGCAGCCAAAATCTGGGTCGCATTCTCATTGACTTCGCTGGTGCCAGCTGCAACGGCCTTCATATCCGCTTCGATCTTCACCAGGCCTTCAGTGGTTTTTTTCGCCTTTTCTACTTCCTGGCTTATCATTTCCTCTACCTCTTCAATGTCCTTTAATACCATATTAACCTGCCCCTGAATACCCTTCACCAGTTCCTTGATCTGGTCGGCGTTACGGGCGCTATCCTGGGCCAGGTTGCGAATGTCGGAAGCAACCACGGCAAACCCCTTGCCGTATTCGCCGGCCCGGGCCGCCTCGATGGCCCCGCTAACAGCCAGCATATTGGTCTGGATGCCTACAGTAACAATTGTCTCTACTATCTTGTCTATCTCTCTTGCCCTTTCTTCTAAAACTCTCACCTTCTCGACATTTTCCGCGTTAGCCCTCAGGGCTAGGGAAATTCCTTTGACCAGTCCGTCTACGTTCACTTTATTGCGGCCCAGGGTCTCAGACAGGGCCTCTACCTTCCGGAGGGAAGCACCGGCCTGCTCACTAATGGTTCTCGCCCCACTTTCTATCTGGCCGGCGGCACTGGCAGACTCTTCCGCCGCCCTGGCCTGGGCTTGCGCACCCTTGGAAATTTGGTCCTGGGCCGCCATGATCTCCTCGGCAGAGCGGGTAGACTCCTCAATAGCCGCCGAAAGCTCTTCCGCTGCAGCGGCCATGCCTTCTGCCGATTTCAAAACATCGGTGGACCGCATCAGGTCTTCGCCCATTTCGGCCAGCTCGCTTGCCGCGGTGCTGATATCGCTTAAAGCTCTGGTCTGCTGCTCCAGGGCTTTTAACGCTTCCTCAGTCGCGCCGGCCTGCTCCTCCGTCGCCCTGGCAATTTCACCTCCACCCTGTTGGAAAAGCTCGATGCTGCGCATGGATTCCTGGGAAAGGTTGTTGACCTGTACTGCTGCTGTCACCACTTCTTCCATAGAAGCCTCAATATTTACCAGGTCATCAGTAATAACCTTACCCTTTTCTGCTTCCTGCTGGGCGCTGGTGGCTGTCTGGTTAATGGCATCTGCCACCGCTTTCACATCCTGCTGGATGGCCTCGATAAGCCCGCGGATGTCGTTGGCTGCCTTCTCTGAGGTCTCCGCTAGCGTCCTCACTTCATCCGCCACCACGGCAAACCCCATACCGTGATCCCCGGCCCGGGCCGCCTCAATGGCCGCATTAAGTGCCAGGAGGTTGGTCTGGTCGGCAATTTTTACCACTGTGCGTACAATACCGCCAATGTTTTCTGCCTGCTTCTCCAGCTCGACTATCAGTCTGGCCGATTCCTCATTTTTGGCGGCAGCAAGATTAACGCCTTCCGCAAGCTCTTCAATGTCGGAGTTGGCTTCTTTTACCAGCAGCTGAATGGCTTTTCCCCTGTCCAATACTGCCGTGGTAATTTCTGCTGCCTTCTGTGCATTTTTAGCAATCTGCTCAATAGCGGCAAGTGATTCTTGCGTGGCGCTGCTGGCCTCCTCGGCCCCGCCTGCTATCTGCTCCATGGCCGACTGCAGCTCGTCCACCGCCCCGGAGGCTTCTTCCACTCCGGCGGAAAGCTCCTCGGTAGCTGCGGCAATGCGCTCGGCTATCTGCTGCTGCCTGGCGAATGTCCTGGCCTTTTTGCGCTGAGCTTCCAGCTTCATTTTCTCAACCTTCTTTAACTTAGTGTCTTCTTTGTTCTCGATTTTCTGCTCCGCTACCCCTGCCGGTAACGGCGCTAGCTTCCTCTCCTCAACCATTAAACGATACCTCCCTAAATTTTAATCTTTTAACTGCCGGCACGCGCCCTTCTTCCCTCCCACATGCTGCGAAATACCTCGAATACCGCTGGGTCGAACTGCCCCTCGCTTTCCGCCATAATCTCCAAAGCGCTGCCATATTCAACCGGCCTGCGGTAGGGCCGATAGCCCGTCAACGCCTCAAATGCATCAGCAACGGCAAGCATTCTCGCTACTAAAGGTATCTTCTCTCCTGCCAGGCCGTACAAATATCCACCGCCGTCAAACCTTTCGTGATGATACAGGGCACCCACTACAATTTCCTCCGCAAACCCTAAACTCTTGAGCAGTATCCCGCCGATGTGGACGTGCCGCTTCATTTCTTCCCGGTCGGCTCTGGTATATCTTTCGCTGGACCTAAGCAGGCTGTCGGAAATGCCAATCTTGCCAATGTCGTGCAAAAAGCCCGCCTGGTGGAAAGTCAATATCTCTTTTTCCTTTAGTCCCCAGGTTTGAGCCAAACGTACCAAATAATTTGCCACTTTGCGACTGTGGACCGCGCTCACCCGGTCCCTGGCTGCCAGGGCAAAAAACAGCGTTTGGACAAATTTTGCCACAAGAATACCTCCAATTTACTAGACATTTGCTAATAGGCCTTGTTGCCTCCCCTTCTTGTAATATTTTCGCGCAAACAAATTCTACAGTTATTAATACCGGGTATATATATGACAGTTGTAATTTTTTCATGATAATCTGTCACAATTTTCCAGAAAAATTTGCTCAAAAAAACGTCAGGACACTGTCCTGACGCTATTCCCGCAAATATTTGAGATTTTTTATTGCAAAAGCCGTGGCTGCAGCCCGGTTTGGAAATTCCAGCTTCTTCAGCACGCTGGAAACATAGTTTCTGACAGTCCCCATACTGAGATAAAGTTCCTCTGCAATCTCTTTATTGGTTTTGCCGCGACTCAAAGCCCTCAAAACCGCCAATTCCTGGTCGGTAAGCCGTCCCATCTTTTGTCGCTGAAAGTAGTCATTTTCCGTGGAAGCAAGGTTAAGCATCGCCCCCGTAACAAAGGGGTCTATAAACCGCCCTCCCTGTGTTACTTTCTTGATGATGAAGCGCAGTTCACCGGGTTCCGTACTCTTTTGGGACACAAAAGCGCTGGCGCCGCGGTTAATACAGCGGCAGGCAAAATCTGCATCACTGTCAGAAGATAAGATAATCACTTTTATATCAGGGAAACAGTTGCTTATCTTTGCACATAATTCCAAATTTCCTTCGTTTCCCGGGTTAGCATCCATCAAGATAACATTCGGCCTGCTTTTTTTTATAATGTCAAAACACTCATTATCTTCGGTCACCGTCCCAACCAGCTGGAACCCCCGCGTATGCCTCAAAACAGCCTGCAGCCCTTCCCTGACAATGAAATTGTCATTTAACAACAGTATTCTGATGGCACTGCCTGGAGTACTTCCTAAATTGCACCTTTTTTCCGCCTCCACCAACACCCGGACCAATTCTTTTACATTTACCGGCTTCAGCAGGTAGTCAAAAGCACCGCCTCTCAATGCCGCGATTGCCGATTCCATATCTCCATGTCCGGTAAATAACACCACCACCGGTTTTTGCTCCCCAGGCATGGCGGAAAATACCTGCAGCAGTTCAATCCCTGACATGCCGGGCATTTTTATATCGGACAGCACCATGGAAAATTCAGCGGTATGAAATATCTTTAATGCGTCCAGACCGTTTCCACTCTGGACAACATCATGGCCCAGGTCGTCTAAAAGTTCAGCAATACTTTCCCGGTTGCTCCGGTCATCATCAACCAAGAGTATCTTCACAAAATCCCCCCCTCCAGTCAAGCCACGCCGCTCATTGGTCAGGCTAATTTTGATATTCTCCAGTTTTTTCAAGATAATTGACCCCGGAAAACGGAGCAAGCCTGTCCCTTTAGTTATGTATTAATTGGTATCGCCACCTCAAACGTGGCCCCACCTTCATTATTGTTATAGACTTTAATTTCCCCCTTGCATGAAGTCACTATATGCCGAACAATAGCCAACCCAAGCCCCATACTCTCTCCGGATTGTTTTGTTGTAAAGAAAGGGTCAAATATCTTCTCGCTTAATTGCTCACTGATGCCTGCTGCATTGTCAGAAACCTGCAAAATGGCCCGGTCGTCCATGGCTCTTGTGGCACAGACAATCTGTTTTTTCTCTCTTGCGGCATTTTCAAAGGCCTGTACGGCATTTACTATTAAATTAGATACAACTGTCATCAGCCGTTCCTCATTGTTTTTAACCAGGGGTATGTCTGCCAGCAATAATTTTAGCTCTATCCCCCTGGAAACCAGTTCATTACCCAGAATATTCACAGCGTCTTTAACCACTTTGTTGATATCACAGGGAGCAATTGCAGGCATTTTTCTATTAGTGAGCAAGCGTACATATCTAACAATATCGCCGATTCTCTCAGCTTGTCGTGAGATTTTTTGTAAATCTTCCATGATTTTATCCCTGCTCAAATCCCTGCCACGCTCAAACCAGTAAAGCATGATATCCACTGTTACTTTTAGAGCGTTCAGCGGTTGGTTAATTTCATGGACAAATTCCGCGGCCATTGAACCGAGGGTAGCCAAACGCTCCATCCTTTCTGCCTGTTTGCGCGCGGAAATGTCACGCACAGCAGCAAGAATAACCTCTTCCTCACCCACATCCACGTTTTTACGTGCAGTGATGTCACGGAAAATACCGGTAAAATAGTTTTTCCCATTTACCGCCCAACTGGAAACAGAAACTTCTACCGGACACTGGCTGCCGTCTTTTCTAACTGCCACCGCCTCATGCGTTCCACCAATAATCCTGGCATCCCGCCCGGAAGTTGCATGCTTCAATTTACTCTTTTGGTAAGCTTGACGGAAGCGTTCCGGAAGCATGAGCGTGATTGACCTGCCAAGTACTTCCTCGGCAGAATAGCCAAAAATTTTTTCCGCCGCTCGGTTCCAAAAAATTATTATTCCGTCGCCATCAATGGTAACCACTGCATCAGTTGCAGTCTGAACCATGGAACGGAAATATTTCTCGCTGTTTTCCAACGTTCCCAGCCAGTCCGTCATCCCTTTGTTCGGGTCGTCAGGTCGAGACGCCAGCCTTTCGCCGCTGCGGGTTATCAGGTTTTTCAAGCTGTCCAGAACAATCACCCCAATGCCTTTAATAACCCACTATCTGCTCTTTTTATCCAGATATTTTTTAGCCACTTTTTGCAGGCAGCTTTCACAAAAGGCAAGATTCTCAATTACTTCAATCTGCCCGTAGGCGCCACAGCAATCGCATAGCAGTTGCCGCTCGGCCTTCTCCAAAAAAGCCTTCCTGTCGTCCAATTTGATACAAACCATTTGCCCGCTACCCAGCCCCAGTTCTTTTCTGACCGCTTGCGGAATGGTTATTCGGCCTTTGTTATCAACAATGCGGTAGTATTTTTGGGATTTTTCCTTCTTACTCACCCCCGCTCACTCCTTCGGAGCAAATAACGGGCTAAAGTGTAATCTTCCTGACGTTTCACCAATTTCCTTCAAATTATGCCAAATTCCCACATTATTCCCACCAGTTTCCGGCACGTTTTACAAAAAAACCGCCAAAGCATTTCCGTGCTCACTTCCTCATTGACACGGAAAAGTCTGCCGGCTTTCTTTTATTGTAGAAACTACATGAAATCCGCTGTATAAATAAAACCGGTGTCTATCTTTGACGCCAGCGATGTTCATTCCTGCATAAATTGTTTGACACTTTTTCCCATGTGTCCAGTCACTGCATTAGAACATAATAATTAAGGTTGCGGCCACAGTTGGCCATTACCACATCCACCGAAACATCTTCCATTAACGTTACTTGGTTTCTACAGGCCCGCCGGTCTCTTTTTTTGACAGCGGCTGCAGTAGCCGAACACCTCAAAGCGGTGTTCCGTCGGGGTAAAACCTGCCAGTGTTTCCGGCTGCAGGTCTTTTACAGGGCAAACCTTTATGCGCCGGGTGGCGCCACAGCCCTTGCAAATCAAATGATGCTGGTGTCCGTGATCTCGCACCAGCACATAAGTACGGCTTCCTTCCAGGGGAATTGCCAACAGCAGCCCCAGGTCCACCAGCAGCTCCAGATTGCGGTAAATGGTGGAAAAATTGGTACCGGAGCAAAGTTCCCTGACCCGCCGGTAGATTTGCCGCGCCGTCAGGGCACTTTCTTTTTCGCCGCCGATTACCGCCAAGATGGCGCGGCGCTGTTTGGTCATTTTATAGCCCCGGGACATGATAATTTTCTTGAGTTTAGCGTCCGTCACGGTTATCCCTCCGTGTGCCCTGCATGTACCACTGCACTCCCCTGTCTTTTAAACAACAGTACTATCACCAGTATCAGCACCGCAGTCATGATTACCGTGCCGCCAGGTGCCGTAGCCAGGTAAAAAGATGCAGTCAGTCCCAGGACCATGGCTGTCTCACCGAATATCACCGCCCATACGATGGCCTGGCGAAAGCTTTTGGCCACCTGAATGCTGGCAGCAGTGGGAATAACCATCATGGAAGATATCAAGAGAATTCCCACCACCCGCATGGTAATGGTAATGGTGGCCGCCGTTACCACCATAAAGACAAGATTCAGCGCAACCACCGGCAGCCCCGCCAGCCGTGCCCCCTGCTCATCATACGTTAAAAAGAACAGTTCCTTGTACAACAGCAAAATCAAAAGAATAACGGCAGCTCCCAGGGTGCCAATGAGCCATATATCCAGAGGCGAGACGGCCACGATACTGCCAAACAGGTAAGCGGTTAACTGTCCCAAATCGCCGCTGCCAAAACCCACCAGTATCACCGCCAGGCTTACCCCCGCGGAAAGCATGATTGCTATGGCCAGTTCGGCATAGCGCCGGTAAATGCGCCGCAAATACTCAATGCTCAGGGCTGCGGATATGGTCAGCGCCAGCGAGCCTAAAATAGCGTTAAACCCGCCGATCAAAGCGGCGGCCACCCCTGCCATGGACACGTGGGCGAGAGTATCACCCACCAGGGACAGGCGCTTGAGCACCAAAAACAGGCCGATGACCGGGCAGACCAGCGCCACCACCCCCCCGGCGAGAAAGGCACGCTGCATAAAAGCGTAATCCAGCATATTCATCACATCACCCCCGGCTGCGATTTCGCCGCGCCATCAACATCAATCTTCCTGATATCATGCTGCCGCAGTCTCCCGCCGGACAGGGAAAATACCTGTGTTGCCCGTTCCGCCACCATGGCCAGGTGATGCGTAATTATGATGATGGCCGCATGCCGCTCTGTATTCAGCCGCGAAAGAATATCCAGGAGCAGCCGGGTATTTTCTTCGTCCAGGCCGGCAATCGGTTCATCCAGGATAATCAGTTGGGGAAAGCTGACAAGCATGCGGGCAATCAGCATGCGCTGTTTTTCCCCGCCCGACAGGTTCCCCACCAGCTGCTGGGCCTTGGCAGCCAACCCCACTGCATCCAGGGCATCGGCAACCGCCTGCCGTTCTCCGGTGCCGAACCGGCGGAACAGCCCCACCCGGGCACAAAGCCGGGCAATGACCACTTCTTCCACCGTAGCGGGAAATCCCGAATTGAGACCTTCATTGTTTTGCGAAAGATAACCTACTTTCTGCCAGTCCTTGAAGCGGTGTAAAGGCTGCCTGAAAAGCAGCACTTCACCGGCGTTTTTCGGCAGCAGCCCCAAAGCCACTTTTACCAGCGTGCTCTTTCCCGCACCGTTGGCACCGATCAGTGCGGCAAAATCGCCGGGATATACCTGCCAGTTGATACTCTTTAAAATTTCTCGTCCGGGATAGGAAAAAGTCAAATTCCTGATTTCCAGTACCGGCTGCATTTTACTCACCCAATCCTTTCCGCAGCTGTGCCAGGTTATACCGCATCCTGGCAAAATAATCACCGTCACTGTCAAGTCTTCGCTCGATGGGGTCTAAATCCAGCACCCGGCCGTTAATCTCCCGGGCCAGGGTTTCCGCAAGGCGGGAAGACTCACCGCGCGCGTAATAAATCGTATTTATCCCCGCCTCCCGGCACAGGTCAATCAACCGGACCATCCGCGCGGGATTGGGCGTTTCATCAGCATTGGTACCGAGAATGGAAACCTGCCGGAAATGATACCTGTCCGCCAGATGACCGAAGGCCCCGTGCGAGACAACCAGACGCACCCCGGGTAACGGCCGGAAAAATGCTTCATATTCCCGGTCCAGCACATCCAGCCGTTCCAGTAACAGCCGGGAATTTTCCCTGTAGATAGCAGCATGTGCACCGTCCGTTTCCGCAAGAGCCCGGGCTATGTTCATCACCATTTTTTTCGCCTGCAGCGGGTCCAGCCAGACATGCGGGTCCCGACCGTGTTTGACCTCAATCCCTTTGCCGGCAAAGTAAAACTTTGGCCCGCTTACGCTTAGTCTCACCTTGTCCAACCATGGTTCCATACCAAAACCGTTGTAGATGAAAAGGTCGGCATTTTCCGGCGCCGTCAGGTCTCGCGGCGATGGTTCCCAGTGATGTGCCTCAGTACCGCCGGGAACCATATTATAAACCGCCACCCGCTCACCCCCCACCGCAGCGGCAAATTCTCCCAAAGTAAAGAAACTTACGTAAACTTGCAGCTTATCTTTATTTCCGCCGGCAGCGGGAACGCCGCCCTGTGTGCAGCCGCTGGTTAAAACAACGCTTAACAAGATGATAGCGAATGTACCCAAAATGCCGGATGTCTTTGGTATCCCCATTTCTGTCGGGCTCCTTTTTGCAAATAGTTTGCATTTAGTATATTTCCTTTTCTCCTTCCATATTCCTGCTAGCGGTCGCTGCAATCATTAAAATAAACCTCTGAACCGCGGGGGAAATCCGGCGGAATGGTCCGCATAAAGCAAAAAACCTCCCCGCATTCATGGGGAGGTCAGCCTTTTATAAGTAATTCCACGGGTTACGTGTCTGCCCGTCCTGGCGCACCTCAAAATGCAGGTGCGGGCCGGTGCTGCGGCCGCTGGAACCCACCGCACCGATTTTTTCACCGGTCTCCACCCGCTCTCCCACCCGCACATAGATCCGCGACAGGTGAGCGTACCTGGTCTGCAAGCCGTTACCGTGGTCTATGAAAACCACCCTGCCGTAGCCACCGTTCCAGCCGGCATAGGTAACCTTTCCTTCGGCATAAGCATAAACCCCGGTACCGTACCTGGCGGCAATATCCACACCGTCATGAAAACGCCGCCGTCCGGTAATGGGATGAGTGCGCCAGCCGTAGCCGCTGGAAACCCTTCTTCCCTGCACCACGCCGTAATTACGCCGGCCGCCCCGGGAAACGGTACGCTTGGTACCGGTACGCACAATCCGCGTAACAGGTTCTTCCAGCACCTCCTTGTCAATCACCTTGATGGAGGATTCCACACCGTTTAACAAGGCAATATCATATGTAACCTTCTGCTTCCCTTCCACACCGGGTTTAACCACTATCTTTTGACGCCGGTAAAGCGCGTCATCCTTACGGTATTCGGTGTCAAAAGGCACCGGTTCAACCACGGTGTTTTCCAGGGTAACCACCACGTCAAACCGGGGGTCAAAGGGTTTCACTACCAGCTTGTCCCCGGGGAAAATCTTCTCCGGGTCAATATCCGGGTTGAGCATCTCCAGTTCTTCCACCGTCATATTATACCGCCGGGCAATCAGCCACAAATTGTCGCCCTTTTCCACTTCCACAATGCGGGCTTCCCGCTCTTTCTCATAGATCAGCGCTTTTACCCGGTCAAACTGCCAGAACTCCGCCGGCTGTACCAGCGTTTTTTCAATCCTTACTTCCTGTTTGAAATCTATGGATTTAATGGTGGCGCGCTTATCTACCGCTGTCAAATACTGTTTTTTATATTCATCCAGTATCTCTTCCAGCTTGTCCCTGTCACGCACGGCAAACAGCGGCTTGCCATCCACCAGAAAACGGTAGCCGGGAGTGCCCAGTGCCACTTCCTTTATCACTACCTTGTTGACATTCTTTTCAAAACGCCGCTTATCCAATTTGGCCTCGCGCAGCTCTATCTTTTGCAGTTCTTCTACCGGGTAGCCCGACTGTTCACTAACCTGTTTTTTATACTCAGCCAGCGCTCTCACGAACGCTTCCTTGTCCTTTACCTGGGCCACGGTCTTGCCGTCAATTATCACATCGAAAGCCAGCACGGCGTTTTGATACCATAAAACCAAAATTACCAGCGCAATTATCGAAACAATAACAGCCAACCTGCGCCTGTATATTTTAAAATCCACTCACTTCAGCTCCTTATTCAAAAAGCATACACAAAACATTGTGTCCAAAATTACGCCAATTTTCCAGGAAAATCATCAAATTTTCGGTCGCCTGCCCAGTTTCCTCAACCCAAAGCGGCGCTTGAGGCGACGCGCGGTAAAACCTATGCCCACTGCGGCAATAAAAATCAACAGGTACGTACTATAAGGCTGCGGCACAAAATAGATGATGCCGAAAATATGAATGTGCAGCACAACCAAGGCAAAAAGGTATTTTATGCCGGCCACCACCCATCGCGGTTGTGACATTTAATTCGCCTTGTTTCGCTCATTTTCCTGCCGGGATATTTTTTTTCACCCGTATTTTAATCCTGGCACGCGATACTAAATTATGGTAATATATTAGTTGATATTTCGGGACAAGGAGCGATTTCATGAAAAGAATAATCAAATATTTTGTCAACGGGCTTATTACCCTGGCGCCAATTTTTCTTACCACATTCATCATCGCCAAAGTTTTTTCTTTCAGCGACAATCTGGCCGGCCAGTTTTTACGCCGGTACGGAATAGATATTCCGGGGCTGGGGCTGTTGGTCGCCCTGGCGATAATTACCGTGGTGGGTTTCCTGGCTGCCAGTTGGTTCAGCAACAGGATATTTCGCTGGATTGACAGGTTGTTCAGCGAAATTCCCCTGGTAAAGATAGTCTATACCATTATCAAGGATACCATCTCGTCGCTTACCGGAGAAAAGCGCAGCTTTTCGAAACTGGCCATGATTGACCTGGGTAATGACATGAAAGTACTGGGATTTGTCACTGCAGAAGATTTGGAACGTTTCGGTTTGTCCGACCATATTGCCGTGTACGTGCAGCAGTCCATGCAGTGGGCGGGCAACTTGGTGCTGGTGCCCAGGGAAAAAGTTGCCATCCTGGATATTCCGGTGGAGGAGGGGATGAAGTTTCTCGTTTCCGCGGGGATAGCCAGTAACAACAAAAAAGCAGCAGCTAAATAACTCCAGGCACCTTTAGTTATTGACAGTTATGAACTTCATCTAACTTTTGTAAATTTTAAAGCAGCCTCTACGGCTGCTTCTTGCTTTGAAAAGCTTGATTTTACTCCCCGGAGATTGCTCCTGACGGGCACTCATCCACACAGGTTTCGCAGTCAGTGCACTCGTCGGCATCAACCACTGCCACATCATCTTCCACTACAATTGCACCAACCGGGCATACCTCTTCACAGGTCCCGCAGCCGGTGCATTCATCACGGTCTACAACAACAGCCATTGAAAAAACCCCCTCGCAAACTAATATTGAATTCCATACAGCTTATTCTCCATTTCCATGAATTATCCCTGCAAGAAAAGTAAAAATTTCCACGGATTTTGCCACATTAATCAAAATTTGTCGGTAAAACTAAAAAGGGACAAATTCCAGTGTTTGGTGGGATAAGGAGGTGTTGCAATGGCTAACCTGACCCAGATGGAACTGCAAAGCCTGCGCCACTTGATCGGCGACGAACAACTGTGCGCCACCAAGTGCCGGTCCTATGCCCAGGCGGCAATAGACCCGCAGCTTAAGCAGTATTTTGAAACCACAGCAAAGCAGGCCCAACAAAATGTGCAGAAACTGCAGCAGTTTTTACAGTAATGAAAATACTTAACTTTAAAAGGAGGTAGACAAATGCTTCAAGATAGGGATATGGCCAGCGATGCCCTGGAAATGACCAAAGTCCACGCCGGTGAACTGACAAAGGCCGCCGGAGAATGTACCAACAAGCAGCTAAAACAGACTTTCATCCAAATGCGCAACCAGGTTGAACAAAGCCAGGAGCTAATCGCCCAGTTGGCCACCCAGAAAGGCTGGTACATGCCGGCAGCACCGGCTGACCGGCAGGAAATCAACCGGGTAAAAAGTTTCCTGCAGCAGGGCCAGGCACCCAACCAGCAGCAGATGCAAACGGCCCAGACCAGGACCCAATTATAGTTTCCTTGACAGTGAAGTCACACTTATGGTGTCAGGCACCGGAAGTGTGACTTGTTTTTTTACACCATTATGACCAGCAGTTTTTGAAACAGGTACGGTTTTTGACCATTTAAAACCGCCCCCGGAAACTATTTCACCCTTTTTAAAAACAGCGCCGGCACCAGGCCTATGAGGCAAAACAAGGCAGTTATTACAAACAACTCATCGATACCACGGACAAAAGCCTTTTGCGCCACCATCGCCTGCAGGGCACCCATGACCAGGCGCTGCATTTCCCCTGCTGCCTCCCCGGCAGCCTGGAACTTGGCCAGCAGTTGTTGAGTCACGTGTGACCAGGGGTTTATTTCCGCACGGTAAACGCTTTGGTGAAATGCCACCCGCCCGGTGAGAAAGGATGTAAGCAGCGTCAGGCCAAATGAACCGCTGACCCGCTGGATAACGTTGGTCAGTGCCGATGCCTGCCCCACATAACGCTGGGGAATCACCGCCATACCCGCTGTCTGCGCCGGCATCATCACCAGGCCTATACCCAGCCCCCGCAGCACTATCCACTTGACAATCGTTATGGAAGCAGTGTATACAGTCAAGTTGCTCAACAGGTAGGTGGTGGAGCTGAGAATAAGTATCCCGGCAACGGTCAGGGGCATGGCGCCGATTTTGTCGTATATGCGACCGCTGATAGGCATGACCAGGCCGGTCATCAGGGCACCGGGCATCAACAACAACCCCGTCTCCATCGCGCCCAGGCCGCGGGTATTCTGCAAAAACAGGGGCAGGTAAAAGACGCCCGCATACATGCTCACCATGGTAATCATGCCTACCACTTTACTGGCGGTAAAAATGCCGTATTTAAATATGCGCAGTTCCAGCAGCGGGTGCTCGATGGTGAGTTCGTTAAAGATAAATATCGCCAGGCTGACCGCACTGGCATAGAGCAGCAGCACTGTGGACCGGGAGGTCCAACCCCAGCTTTCTCCCTTTGTCAGTGCCAACAACAGGGCAAAGAGCCCCGCCGATGCAGACAAAAAACCAATTGTGTCAAATGGTTGGGACGCCGGCGAAGCAAATTCCGGCAGGACCAGTACACAGAGGAAAATGCCCAAAATACCGATGGGTACGTTGATATAAAAAATCAGGCGCCAGTTCACATATTCCACCAGGTAGCCGCCCAGGGTGGGGCCCAGGGCCGGTGCCACCAGCAGGGCCATTCCCCAGAAGCCCATGGCCGTGCCCAGCCTGTTTTGGGGTACAATGCGAAAGATAATGGACATGGTGGTGGGCATGATCATGCCGCCGCCCAGGGCCTGAATTACCCGGGCCGCAATCAAAACATTGAGATTCCATGCCAGCCCGCACAAAACCGAGCCAATGGTAAATGTCACCAGCGATAAAATGTACAGTTTTTTATAGCCCAGTTTATCACCCAGCCAGCCGCTGGTGGGGACAACCACTCCCAGGGTAAGCATGTAGATTGTTACCACCCACTGCACTTCTTCGGTGCCGACTTGAAAAACATCCATTAACGTGGGAATGGCAATGTTGATAATACTGGAATCAAGTATCGCCATAAACGCGCCGACGATGATTACCAGCAGTGATATGGCCCAGTGCTGCTTGCTTCGTTTGGATTTTGCGTTTCTCTGACTGGTCATAAATGTATTTCCCCTTCAAGTTTGCACGGCCGTCCTGTCATTCTCTCTTACCCTTTTCTGCCCTGCTGAAACGGGACACTTACCGCAGGTGTATCCTTACCGTGGCGTTCATCCCCGGAAGCAATTTTACCGCCTCTGTTTCCGTCAAACTGATACGTACCGGCACCACCCGGGTAACCTTGGTAAAGTTGCCGCCGCTGTTCATATCCGGCAGCAGGGAAAACACCGATGTAGTAGCCATGCCGATGGACCTCACCTTTCCTTTTAACACTTTTCCTTTTGCTGCATCAAAAGTAATGTCCACCTTCTGTCCCACCGCTACTTTGTTAATTGCCGTTTCCTTGATATTGGCCTCCACGTAGAGGGAATCCATGTCCATTATTACCGCCAGAACCTGCCCCGGTGCAACCGGCGCCCCCACTTTGGCATCACTTTTAATTACGGTACCGCCGGCAGGCGCGCGCAGTAACCAGGTGGTGCCGGTGCTGCTGCCGGCAGCGGATGTTGGCGTTACTTCTTCACTACCCAGCACCTGGCTTTTCTCCACCCGTGTGCCCGTATCCACCAGCCATTCGCTGATAACTCCGGTGACAGTAGTAGTAACGTTGATCATCTCTCCCGTCACCTTGGCGTTTTCCGTGACAATATAGCGGCTGCTCTGATAATGGTAGTAAAAGATAATAGCCAGAGCGCCGATTACCGCCAAAGCCAGGATTATAGCGATAATTCTTAACCTCTTTCCGTTTCCCCGTTTGGTATTTTTTGCCGTTGCCGTTTCAGCCATTATGTTCACCTCTTGGGTTGAAGTTTTTCCGCCAAAAATTCCAAGTTGTCAATCATCATCTCCAGCCGCTCAGGAGAGACTTCTCCCAGCACACGGCCGAGTTCCTGTCCCAAAATTTTTTCCAACTGCTGCTTGTTCTTTGTCGCCCCGGGCCTTAATTCCACCATCACCGCCCGGCGGTCATTTTTGTTTCTTACCCGCCGTACCAGGTCCCTCGCTTCCAACCTGTCCAAAATACTGGTCATGGTACTGGGAGGTATCCCCAGTTGCGCACTCAACTGGGTTGCCCGCAGTGATCCCACCTCATTAACCAGCCGCACCACCATTATTTCCGTCAGGCTTAAATTCTCACCCGTACGTTCCCAATGAGACTGCAGCAAATGATGCAGGCCCCGGTGGGCCCGGCCGACCAGCCGGGCAAGATAGATTAACCGTTCCGCGTCGCGCTTCACAATAGCCCTCCTTTATTTCCATATCGGATATTTCCATATCGTAATGTTGCTTTTTCTATGGTATCACCGCGGAGAACCGGCGTCAATACCGCAAAGAACAAAAAAAAGCTGGCCGGTAATTGGCCAACCGATTTGTCGCGCACGTTTTTTTACATTAATAAGCCTCGCTGTCTGCTCCTATCACTTCCAGCACCTGAGCCCCCAACTTCTTCTCTATTTTCAAAAAGGCCTCCACCACCCGGGGGTCAAACTGGATGCCGGAGTTGCGCTGAATTTCTTTAACAGCCTGCATGTGGGGCATCCTGCTGCGGTATGCCCGGTCTGCAGTCATAGACTCAAAGGCATCGGCCACGGCAATGATACGTGCTTCCAGAAATATCTCTTTCCCCTTCAGACCGGCGGGATATCCCTTGCCGTCGTACCGTTCATGATGCTGGGTTACCCATACTGCCTCTTTTTCCAAGCCGGTGACAGACTTTAAAAGCTCTCCCCCTACCACCGGGTGGAGTTTAATCTGTTCAAACTCCCGGGAAGAGAGTTTTTGCGGTTTATTCAACACTGCATCGGGGATACCCACCTTGCCCACATCGTGCAAGAGGCTAGCCACCTTTAACCTCTGCCGGTGTTTTTCGTCTAAGCCCAATGCCTTGGCAGTTTCAGCGGCAATACCGGCCACGCGCCGGGAATGCAGGAGGGTATAAGTATCCTTCAAATCAACCATTTTAGCGGCCATCTGCACGACTTCATCATACTTCCGTTCCAGCTTGGCAATGCTATCAAGGCCTTTAAAATAGACTGCCAGGGCATGTTTAATAGTTGTCACCATTTCCTCTGCTTCCGCACCAAAAGCGTGACCATGATTGCAGTTGGCAACAATGATGAACCCGTAAATTTCATCGCCGTGTAAAACCGATGACACTATCGCACTTTTGAAATCAGCAATGAACTTGTGTAAAACAGGGAATGCCCGGGCATTGTCAGACCAGCTTTTAAAAAGCAGGTCACGCTGGGTATCCGCAATATTCCTGGTTTCGTCGCCGGCAATATCCTTTTGAGCGGAGAGTACATTCCGGCCTACAGAAAAACGCTGCGAAGTCCCCTTGCTGGTAACATCTTTTAAAAATACCGTTGCCTTGTCCTTGCCGGGCAGGATGAATACCGCTTTCTCCGCGGAGGGTATATGCCTCACGTAGGAATCCATTAACACAACAATCTCTTCCACATCTCTTGCTCCGCTCATGGCGGAAGCTATCTGGCCCAAGGACTGCATCGCCTTGCGCGCCTTTTGCAGTTCATTCACTCTCATTGCCAGTCTGTAGGTAGTCTCAAGATTTTTCTTTTGCAGTAAAAAGCGGTGCCTGGCAACAAAGCCGACAAAAAGTGCGGTGAGAAAGGTCAATATTATATGCAGCAGCGCCGTTAAAAGTCCGTGGTGACTGTAGGAGGCAAAATAAAACCCGGCTGAAGCCAAAAGCCCCGCAATCACGGTTTGGTTAAAACCGTAAAAGTAGCACATAAGGATAAATTCCACAATATATAGCAGGTGAAAAACGCTGTATAGGCCGCCGGTCACCTTTACCAAAGCGGATATCAAAAAAATATCGACAATCATGGTCGGGTAAGGCTCATGGTCGATAAAAAACCGGACATTATGTGTCTTGAAAGTAATAATAAGCATGAAAGCCAGAAAGCCTGTCACAGTCACGAAAAGTAAGATATGAGTTTCTTCATGCCCGACAAAAAATGAAGTAATTAATGCTGTTGACAGCAAAATTACCCGGTAAGTTTGTAACCACTTATGCGCTGGGCTCATCGCTTTAATAAGCAACCCTCCCCCGGTAACCTATCAGGTCTTAAGAAAATTATAAGTCAACTGTTATATTTTCTCAAGTAACTAAAGTTAATTTTATCCGGCGTTGCATACTTTTTCAGAATATTGTCAAGATGTCACGATTTTGCTGCGGTTATCTGACCCTGATCATGGTGTAATTGGCAACCACCACACCATAAGAGATAAAGGCGACCAGGGTGGAAACAACTTCTGCCAATAATAAAAGGCCCTGCTTTGCAGAGCCCTTTGACCAGCCTTACTCACCGCGCAAAATTGCTACCACATCCCGCCAGGTATTGCCGGCAGTTTTAAGCTTTAAAACCTCTTCCAGAGAAACGTTAAATCTTTTGGCAAGGCGCTTGGCAATTTGAGTATCCCTCACCTTTTGCAGGTCTGACCGCATTTTTTCTCTGACCTGCTCTTTGTCCACTCCCAGTTGTCCCATCACGTCCTGCCAGGTGTTGTCCGCTGTCTTCATTTCCCTGATTTCCTCAACGCTTTTACCTGACAGATCCGCCAATGTCTTTGCCAGGTGTACCCGAATACGCCGCTTGATTTTTGCCTTCCTGGGGCGGATTATTTTTGCCACTTCCCGGCGAAACTCATCCTTTTCCACGCCGGAGTTTGTCAGGGTTTTCTGCAGTCCCTGCTCACGGATTTGCTCCATCGCCTCTTCAAAGGAGTAGTCCGTCAATTCGCTGATTACCGCCGCACTGACAATGGCACGTAGCCGCCGGTTAGAGCCTTTTTTGTCATGACCCGACCGGTCTGCAGGCGCGGCGAAGGCAGCCGTGGTGGCCAAAAACGCCAGCAGCAATACCATTGACAGCACTTGCTTTACTCTTACTTTCATAAAAATCACCTCCTGAATTGTTGCTAAAATTGTAACAGCTAACTTTTAGGAAATTATTACGAAAGTGCGGAAAAAGTGTGGAAATTTACGCTCGCACAAATACCCGTGGGCAAGTCCCTGTTACAAACTGAAGCAAGGCCGGAGCACCCCCGGTAAGTAATTAATGCCGCTGAAAGCGTTAGACGCTATTGTCGCCCCGGGGAATAATCAGTGAAAACCTGGCCCCGCTCAAAGGGCTTTCACTCACCATCACCCGCCCACTATGGCGTTCCACTATCGCTTTGGTAATGGCAAGGCCCAGTCCCGTTTCTCCCTTGTCACCTTTATAGAACCGTTCAAACACTTTTCCCCTCTCCGCCTCTGCTACACCAGGACCGTCATCATCCACGTGAAAGAAAACTTCATTTACGTTTACAGCAGCGGACACCTCAATCTTGGAACGGGCAAACCGCAAAGCGTTATCCACCACATTGCTCAATGCTTGGGAAAATTTTTCCCCGTCCACCCGGACATTTACTGCTTGGGCAGTCTTGAAAGTCAAATGTATCCCCTTTTCAGCTGCACGTACTGAAAACACCTCCTCTATCTTTCCAAAAATTTCGCCCGGGTCTTGGCTGCTGAACGCAAACTCTTCCTGTACATTTTCCAGCCGGGCCAGCTGGACAACTCCGTTCACCAGTGTTTTTAGCCGTTCCGCTTCCCTGGTAATAATCTGTAAACCCTTTTTGGCCTCGTCACCCCTGAAGACACCGTCGGCAATTCCTTCAGCATAACCCTGTATGGTGGTGACAGGAGTTTTCAAGTCATGGGAGATGTTTTGTAAAATTCGCTGCTGGGCCGTATCATATTCTCTTAGTTTGTGTGCCATAGCATTGAAACCTGACGCCAATTCCTCCAGTTCATCACCGGTACGCACCGTTATTTCTTCGGTAAAATTTCTCTCCGCGACCCGGGCGATGCCCTGTCGCAGTTTTTTCAAGGGATTAACAAGTTTAAAACTGAAGACCAGCGCCAGTATCACTGCTATTGCGCCGGTAAACACCAGGCCGCGAAAAAGTAGCATCAGTAACTCCCGCCGCACCAGGTTAATACCTTCCAGTGGCGCGTTCATAATCAAGGCCCCGATAACCCGGTCATTTCTTACCAATGGCAACATCACCACGGCTACCTGTTTGCCTTTCAGTGAAAAACTGTCCCTGACCGTTTTTCCTCGCAGTACCCTGTTTAGTCCTCGCACATCGATTTTCCCGCCGATACTGTTATGAAAACGCTTGCTGGCGGCCACTACCTCCTGTTTCCTGTTAACCAGCAAATAATCGCCGGTTACCACCCGGTTGGCCAGAGCAATGGCAAACTTCGGTGCCTCAGGCAGCAACGCCTCCCGGTCCAGCACCCGGGTAAAAAGCGGAGCTAAATTCCCCCCCTGCTCCAGCAGGCTGCGCTGGGTGGTTCTTATTAGGTGTCGCTGGAGCAGGCCGTTAAAAGCCACTCCCAGTATTAAAAAAGAAATGGCCAACAATAATAAATATGTAATAACCAACTTGACCCGGATACTCATTGTCCGGTGCTCACTCCCCGCAGCCGGTAGCCGTACCCCCATACCGTCTCAATACTTACACCGGCATCCCGGGAAATTTTTTTCCGCAGTCGCTTCACCAGGTCATCTACTGCCCGGACATCGCCAAAGTAGTCTTCCCCCCAAACCGCCGCCAGCAGTTCCTCCCGGCTGAATGCCCGGTTCACCGCGCCGCCCATGGCGCTCAAAAGGTCAAATTCCTTGCCCGTCAGCGCCAGTTCCTTCCCCCGGCAGGTCACGGCACGGCTGTCCCTGTCAATTATCAAATTACCTACGGCCAGTTCCCTGTCCAGCCATCCTTCCATACGGCGGAATATGGTCTTTACCCGGGCCACCAGTTCCCGGGGGCTGAAAGGCTTGGGCAGGTAGTCATCCGCCCCCAGTTCCAGCCCCAGCACCCGGTCGGTTTCCTCACCACGGGCGGAAATAAATATCAGGGGAACACTGTTCACCTTCCGGATAGCTTTGCAGAGTTCAATACCGTTCATGCCTGGAAGCATGATGTCCAGTACAATCAAGTCCGGCGGGCGCTGGTTCATGACCTCCAGCAAACCTTCACCGTCAGCAAACAATTGCACCTTGAAACCAGCCTGTTCCAAATAGCCCTTGAGGATATTGCGAATATTTTCATCATCATCAACAACAAATACCAACTTCGTCACTGCGGTCACCCCTCAAAGAAAATCCCAAACGACCCAAAGTAAAAGCCCCTGCGAAAACAGGGGATTAAAGATTTTACCTGGAATCCAGCTGAAAGCCTTCACCCGCTGCCAGGACACGGCAGTCCACAGCCAGTTCCTTTTCCACCCGGGCCTTGAATTGTGAGACATCCTGCTTGATTACCGGAAAAGTGTCATAATGCATGGGAACAGCAATCCCGGGATTGACCCAACGCACAGCGGTAAAGGCGTCCTCCGGCCCCATGACAAAGTTGTCGCCGATGGGCACCAGCATCACGTCAATCTTGCGCCCGTGCAGCATGGTGTCGGAAAGAATACCCATATCGCCGAACAGGCCGGTATCGCCGGCATGGTAGATTATTCTCCCACCCATTTCAATTAAAAACCCGCAGGGGTTACCCAAGTAGGTAATGCTGCCGTCTTCATTGGGCAGGCCGGAACCGTGCAGGGCCTGGGTCAGTTTTACCCAGCCAAAATCAAACTGGTATGCCCCGCCGATGTGCATGGGGTGGGCTTTGGCCCCCTGGTTACTGCAGTATGTAGCCAGTTCAAAGGGAGCAATCACCGTGGCATCGCACTTCCTGGCTATCTCCACCGCATCGCTCAGGTGATCCCCGTGACCGTGGGTGACCAGCACGGCATTGATGTCCTCCACCTCATCCACACCCATGTCGGCCATGGGGTTGCCGGTAAGCCACGGGTCAATGATTACCCGGTACTGCTCGCAGCTGATACAGAAGCAGGCATGTCCATGAAAAGTAACTTTAATCATCAAATCCCTCCCTTAAAATTTTTGTCGATTTTTGGCACTGCCTGGCACCTTTTTGCCAGGGACGGGTAGGCAAATCCCGAGTCAATAATTTCCCATGTGCCGTCCTTTTCGCCCAGTTCCAAACTGATAATATCCCCTTCCCGGACCAGTTTTGCCGCTTCCAGGGAAACTTTAACCGGGCCAATCTCGTAATCTTCATGGAGATTACGGAAATACACCTCGGTTCCCTCGCCCAGGCAGACCACCTCCATGTCACTGTGCACCACATCCTCGTATTCGCCCAAAAAGCCCATTTCCTTGGCCCGTTCCTCACCGTAGGCGGCAATCATATAGCGCAGGTATTCCTGGCTTTTCACCGGACTGATGGCAATCTGCAGCGTGATCACCCGCGGCAGGGCCTCTTTCAATTCCGCCAGCACCGGGCGGTAAATGGGCAGCAGGTTCACCTCAAAGCGTTTGAAAATAAACCTGCAAAATTCCTCCATCACGTAAAGCAGGTGACGGGCAGCGGTTGGATTTGGCCGGCATTTTCTGATATACCACCAGCTGAAAAACTCCTGAAAGTGCACCATGCTGATTTTATTCACCCTGCCTACCGGGACCGGGGTCCAATCGGTAAGATAATCCGAAAAGGCCCTGATACCCGCCTGAATATCGGGAAAATCCGCCCGGCCCTCCCTTTCCTTTTCCAGCAAAAAAGCTTCCACGGCCCCGGTTAACTGCATCTGTCCGTCCCCCCGTTATCTTTCTGGTATATTATACCATCTACGGCTAGCTAATGCCTAGTATTTCTCTAAAATCCTCGCATATTCCTCCAGCAATTTCCCAAAACTTAAGGCAGCATGCAAAAACCCGGCGGCCTCACCACCGGGTTTGTCTTTCAACTAAGCTTTGATGCCGGAAACTTCCAGCTGCCTGAGAAAACTGATACCGCGCAGGGAAATCTCTATTCCTCGGGAGTCCACCTTGGCATTCTTGGGAAGGTATATATTGATATTAGCCGCTGAAAGCTTTTTATAGGACGCTGGCTTGCCCCTTTTCGGAGCACCTACAATCACGGTAGGTTCGTAGCTGGCACCGCATCAACCGCCGCCAATACGCATCATGTCAATGGTAATTTCCCCACCTTTTTTGATGATATATTCCTTTGCCTTTTCCGTAAATTTAACTGTTGTCACATAATCTACCCCCTTCGCTATGATGCTTCTTGTAAAAATTATGCTATAACATCATTGAAGTGTCAAGCGTTTATCCGGGCGGTGGAAAATCTTCTTCCTGTTCCGCTCCCGGAAACTTGATGGGATTGGCCACCACCTTTACATTTCCAGCCTGCGGGTGGGGCAGGTCGATGAACAGGTTACGGTGGGCAACCTGTGGATGCTTTCCCACCTCCCCGATATCCAGTACCGGCTCGCAGCAGGCATCCCGGTCCGCAAATATTTTCACCCATTCCTCCCTGTCCTTTGCCGCAAAGATTGCCGCCACCTCCGCCCTGACAGCAGGGTCCCGGTCAAACTGTCTGGCAATCAAGTCATCCCTGCCTACAGTTTCACAAAATTCCCGCCAAAATTTGGGTTCCAAAGCCCCCAAACTCATGTATTTCCCGTCCCGGGTCTTGTAAACATTATAACAGGGCATTCCCCCGTTTAACATGGAACCGCCCCGTTTTAGCGTCGGGTCTCCCGCCACATGCTGCATCAGCAGCATGGTCATCCAGGACACCACACCGTCCATCATGGAAATATCTATGTACTGGCCCCTGCCGGTATGCATCCTATTTATATATGCCGACAGAATCCCCACTGCCGCCATCAGGCCCCCGCCGCCGATATCCGCAATCTGCACCGCGGGAATAACCGGCGGCCCGCCATTTTCGCCCGTCAGGCCCAAAACTCCGGCAATGGCGTTGTAATTGATGTCGTGTCCCGCCCGGTCCTTGTAGGGCCCGTCCTGACCGTAACCGGTGATGGAACACATAATCACCTTTGGGTTGGCCTCTTTCAGCGTCTCATATCCTAAACCCAGCTTATCCATCACCCCGGGCCGGAAACCTTCCACCACCACATCATACTTCTTGACAAGATCTACAAATCTTTCCCGTCCGGCTTTTTTTTTCAAGTCAAGCTTGATGCTTTTTTTGTTCCGGTTCAGCCCCCAAAAAAGGGCGCTTTCCCCGGTACCGGGAAAATGGGGCAGCATCCAGCGCATGTGATCTCCCTGTTTCGGGTCCTCCACCTTGACAACCTCCGCTCCCATATCAGCCAAAAGCTGCGTGGCATAAGGCCCCGGCAGCAGTCGGGTCAAATCCAGGATGCGCATTTTCTCAAGTAATTTATACATAACGACTACCTCCTTATCAAAAACCTATTCGCCGCATTCTGCCAATTTCCTGTGATTGCTCCACCCGGCCAAAAAAATGCCCGACCGGGGCATAAGCCTAAAAAATTATCCCGGCCGTGCCTGGTACTAGTTCTCCCGGAAAGCGTGGGAGCGAATATCATAGTCGTTGATACTGGTTGCGGCATAGGGCATGTATTTATCTATGTCCATCACTTCACCGTGGCAGGTGCCGCAGGTCTGCTGCACGGTGAGTTTCAGCGGCCGGCCGTCGGCACTCAAGCCGTGAGAATCATGACAGGTGCTGCAGGTCATGATGCCGGTCCGGAAGTGTAAACTCAGTTTGAAGTCCTGGTACTGCATGTGGCTTCCCCTGGCGCTGCCGTCCGGCCAAAAATAGGTACCGTCATCATATATCTGTTCCAGTACGGTGAAGGTCGTACCCAAATCCTCTCCGGGAATGTACCCGTAGGCATCCTCCCTGCCCGGATGTACTTTGTTTGTCCCTTGTGCGTGGCACTGGCCGCAGACATCCAAGGCCCGGTCCCGGCTGAGTTTTGCCGGGTTGATGATGTTTCCTTCGCCGGGAAACTCGGCATGCTTGCTGCCGGGACCGTGACAGGACTCGCAGCCCACGCCGCGGTCTTCAAAGACCACGTTGTCGCCTGTATCTCCGTTAAAGCCGGTGACGTGGCAGGCAATGCACTCATTATCCCAGTCCACTGTCTCACCGGGCCTGTAGCTTCCCCAACGCCCGTAAACTATGTTCCACACCGTCTTTTCACCGGTGGCAACCTGGTAGCCTTCGGAGCCACCGGCGCCTTTTGCAAATACATACATCTGCACCCACTTGGAGCCGAGGACATACTTTACGTCGCCAGGCTGACCGTAACCAGGTAAATCCGACGCTGCCCAGCTCTCATAGGCGGCCTGGATGATGCTGCCGGTATCCGCAGGGGTGACGGGC
>CAZGXM010000022.1:11429-35238 GCA_964529795.1 uncultured Thermoanaerobacteraceae bacterium | reverse complement strand
CAATAGAAGAAAACTTGGAGGTGCCGAAGTGAAACACACCCTTGCCTTGTTAGTGGTAAACCGTCCTACTGTCCTGTCCCATATCGCGGGGTTGATCAGCCGCCGGGCGTTTAATATTGACAGTATTGCCGCCGGGCCTACTGAAGACCCCAAGGTGACCAGGATCACTTTGGTGGTGGAATGTGAGCCGGATGAGATAGAACAGGTGATCAAACAGCTGGCAAAACTGGTGGATGTAATAAAGATTACCAACCTGACTGCAACCAAATCCATCAACAGGGAACTGGCGTTGATCAAAGTCCTGGCAGCGGCGGAAAGACGCACGGACATCGTGGATATTGTCAACATTTTCAGGGCAAAAATTGTGGATATAAACCGGGAAACCATGGTGATAGAATTAACCGGGGAAACGGACAAAATTGATGCGCTGCTGGAAGTTCTACAGGAACACGGTATTATTGAAATTGTGCGCACCGGGAAAATTGCTTTGGGCCGTGGCCCGGAGGCAGCACGGGATATGGATGAATAAAGGCATTAATAAAAGGGAGCAGTTAACTGCTCCCTTTTTGCTGGGCAGTTTAGGTGTCGTACCCGGGACTGAATTCAGTGCCCTTCACCGCAGTGAGCTACACGCGGAATAAAGAAGCGCCTTTGTAGCATCATGGTCACCTCCTCAAAAGACCTCCTGACAGGTCAATAAATGTTTCCGCTTGGGCAGTTTAACGTCTTACCCGGGACAAAACTGGTACCCTTCGCTGCGGTAAGCAACGGGTGGAATAAAGAAACGCTTTGCCAATATCAAAGCATTCCACTCGTATAGTCAAGATTGCCTCTCACAACCCCATTATACCATCTGGGGGTATAGGTATCAAGGATGTATTTGCCAGTTTTAACATTTTTGTTTACCGGTCCGGTGTTTATTTTAATTGATACCAACCCCCCTGCTGCATGGTTTGAAATATTATTTCCGCTTCACCTCCTCGCTTTTTAGAAATAATAACAAGAAGCGAAGATTATTCCGTAATCAGGATAAAAAAAATAATGATATTATACGAGTAATAATGGTAAATTCTGTCGGTTGATGTTATAATAGGACAACAAGCAGGTTACGGGAGAGGTATGACAATGGGCAGAAAGAAAATCTTGTACCGTGGTATACAACTGTCCATCTTTTTACTGCTGGTAAGTTTTGGCCTGGGGATATTTTATCTGCCCGCCGGTAACGGCTGGCTGTTACTGCTGCTTGCTGCCGTGTTTCTTGCCCTTTTTGAAATATTGCTTGCGAAAACAAGCCGGCTGGGCGCTATTAAAAACCGTTTGTTGAAACTGCAGCGACAGGAACTGGCTCAACATGTAAAAGAACTTACAGTTTTACACCAGGTCAGCGAATTGCATTACTCGTCTCAAAATCTGGATTCCTTTCTGCAGGCGCTTTTGGAACATACTTGTGACGTTTTCAATGCACCCGCCGGCGAAATACTGCTCTTGGAAGAAGATGGCCAGTTGAAATACCGGGCATGGCGGGGCGTCAGTGATGAATATGTACGTAAAGTTCACTTCCGGATAGGCGAGGGTTTGATCGGGCGGTCAGCACAGGGGGAAATTATTCGTGCCGATGACTTACATAAGCATCCCCACGCCCGTTTTGTGGAAGAAAACCGGGAAGAAGGTTTCAGTTCATTTCTGAGTGTGCCGTTACGGCTAAAGGACAAGATAATCGGGGTATTGGCAATTCGGGCCCGGGAAGCACGGACGTTTAGTGATGCCGATGCGCAGCTGCTGGCGACTATGGCCAATCACGCCGCTTCCACCATTGACAAGTCCCGCCTGTACCATATGTTGGAAGAAAGCAACAAAAAATTGGAACTGATCAATAAAGTGGCCAAGGTATTGAACAACAGTTTACAAACAGAAAAAATATTTAAAAACTTATTGGAGGAAATTATGGCAGCCACCGGGCTGCGCCGGTGTACGCTGTTTAGTGTAGATTACGAATCAAGGCTGATAAGACCGGAGGTTTCCACCTATTTTTCTGAGGAAGCCATGGAGCAAATGGTAATGGAGTTGGATGACAGCTTAACAGGCAAGGTGGTTAAAAACGGCAAGAGTTTAATAATTTCCGATATACAGACGGGAAAATTATCAGCCCGGTGCCTCAAAAACAAGGCCATGCTAAATGTGAAAAGTTTGGCCATTATTCCCATCAGTTACCGCGGTACGGTAAACGGTGTCATCCATTTGGACGACCGGGGCAACCATGAGTTTCGCCAGTGGGAAATTGACTTGGTCGAGGCAGTTGCCGACCACGCGGGAATGGCCTTGGAGAATGCGCGGCTATACCAGAAAATGTCCATGTTGGCTGTAATTGACGGCCTGACCGGTGCTTACACCCGGCAGCATCTAAATACCCGCCTTGATGAGGAATGGGCACGCTGCCGGCGTCAAAACGCACCCTTGTCCTTGCTGATGGTGGACGTTGATGATTTTAAAGCAGTAAACGACAAATACGGGCACTTGACTGGGGACAAAGTCTTGAGGCAGCTAGTGGAAATCATCAAGATACATGTACGCAAGAGCGATGTTGTCTCGCGCTACGGCGGGGAAGAATTTGTAATTCTGCTTCCCGATACCGACCGGAAGGGCGCGTTGAAGGTGGCAAAAAAAATCCGCCGCGAAGTGGAAAGGAACTCTCAACCGCGAGTAACCGTCTCGGTGGGTATCGCAGAAAACACCAGTGATTATCCGGGCAGTGAACAGTTGCTTCAGGAAGCGGATTCGGCCATGTACGGTGCCAAAAAAGCTGGGAAAAACCGAATTTATTTGGCTGCCGGGGGTAAACTGCAAGTTATTGAGGACAACAGTATGCAGTAATTTTATACTTTCATTGGTCCCTCATTGGTCCTTGTGACCACAAATGAAGGCGTATCAAAATGGCAGAAAACCGCGTTGATTAGTTTGCCGGGAGATGCAAACCGCTCTTTCAGGGAATTACAAGAAAGGCTGGCTGCCCGGCTTGACGGTACGGCCCGTCCGCCCTTGACCGGGTTAATATCTTTAATCATCAAGAAGCCTCCCTGGCACTACCTGCTGGTAGGATATGCAGGGGAGGCCTGGTTTATCACAGGCTCGTAATCGGGTAGGTTTTTCCTGCTATTTTTAACTGGACCTGACCATTATTTTTTTCCTCAAGATAATCGCTCAAGTCCCAAAGTGCCTGCCGGGAAAACTTGGTGTCAAGGGGCCATTTCAAAGTAGCGTAAGGGATGCCCTGGTGCAGCTCCACGGTATCGGCCGGGACGGTTACGGTCCTACCGTCGGTAAGCTGCAGTGTTAAACTTTCTGCCGCCACCCTTATTACCCGCTGGGCGAAGAATGGGGTTTCTTCCACGGTAACCGGGTGAATTTGCTCCTGGCATTTAATATAATAATTGTTGCTGTTGTCTTTTTCCAGGTGCCGGGCCAGGAGAGAAACTATATTTAGGCGAAACATTTTGTTATTACCGTAATACCAGTCGCCGTTACGGGTGATGGTTATTGGTATCATATTTTCCATTACGTATTCCTCCGGATTTTTGCTCATTATACTATTTTATGCTGTTGGATGCAAACTGACGTTTTAGTAAATACTGTTTGCAGGGGTATGGATATGGACGAAGCTTTTCCGGAACTGATGGACATTCGGGATTACGGGGTCATCACCTTTGATACCACTCACGATGCTGTCAGGAGCGAAATTATTTTAAAAAAACAGGAGCAAAGGTTTCTCCTGATCCCCACACCCAGGCGCATTTCCGCCAGTTGCGGCATGGCGGTGAAGTTCCTCTGGGAAGATAAAGACAGGATTTTAGCCGTGCTCCGGGAAAAAGCAGTGCGCTGGCACGGGGTTCATCATATCATTAAAGAGGGATAAGCATGGGTAAACGGGATAATTTTTTTCGCCTGCTGCGTGGGAAGGTCCTGCCCCAGGTGCCGCAGGGTGAATTTTCCCTGTACGGGTTTGACCGTTGGCAGGCTGGGGATGAATAACTGGCTTGGGGTTTTAATAACCCAGGGGGGGGTTTACAATTTAACCCTGTTGGAGTACAATGAAAGAGGACTTGGGAGGTGAAATTAATGATTAGTAAGGATATGAGCATTACGGAAGTGGTTACCAAGCACCCCCGGACTGCCAGGGTGTTTGTGGAACACGGCATGGGATGTTTGGGTTGTGCGGCGGCACAGTTTGAAAATATTGAACAAGGTGCAAAGGCACATGGTGTGGACGTGGAGGTTTTGGTAAAAGCTCTCAATGAAGCCGTACAGGAATAGGGTTTTGATTTCAAGAGGAATAGCTTTGATAGATGTCTATGGACCGCTGCAAGACGGCGGTCTTTTTTATAAAGTCTGAAAGGGAGTTATCATTGCAAAGCTTTTAGACGGTTGCCGGCCAACTACCGTGGAATAGCGGCATAAAAAAATCAGGTTTGCTTTTGTGGCGCTTGTGGGTAGATGAAGCACCAAAGAAACAAACCTGACTGGTAAAAGCTTAACCATATTGATAAAACAATAAAAACGTAAATAATACCAGGCCGGCAAAAATCAACCATGCCATGAAAGTAGAGGCATGTTTCTGGTATTCGGTTTCGGGTTTATAATAGGTTTGCATCAACGACGCCGGTTTTTCATTTGCCATGTTAATCCCTCCTTGAAAGAAATATTACTATTTTCATATCCTGAAGCTGTTAGTCAGTACTAGTTTTACTTCGTCGCAGGAAGAAAAATTCCTGCCTTATTCAGGCAGTAAATGGGAGAGAAGCATATTGTTCCGAGGGGACAGTCAAGCTGCCGCCAAAGCGGCTGTTTTTACGGGTGTAGTTGCGGTGTCTTTTGCCGCTGTTTTTGTGCGCCTGTCTGACGCAACGTCGATGATTACCGCCATGTACCGGCTGCTGTTTGCAGCGGCAATGACACTTATTGTTATTATTTTCAAAAGGCAGGGGTTTCAAAAAATTTCTCCTGGTGACGGGATTTTGGCTGTAGTTGCCGGATTCTTTTTAGCACTTCACTTTTACAGCTGGTTTACGTCCTTGGAACTCACCACAGTGGCCAGTTCCACCGTGCTGGTGACCATGCAGCCGCTGTTTATTTTTATCGGCGCTTATCTCTTCCTGAAAGAGCGAGTAGCGCTTGCCCAATTGCTGGCCACACTTATCGCCCTGGCGGGGAGCGTCATTATTACCCTGGGCGACCGGCAAACGGGACACGCCCTGGCCGGGGATGCCCTGGCTTTGCTGGGGGCATTGCTGGTAGCTATTTACCTTCTGGTGGGTAGGCGGTTACGGGCCAAGATCCCCGTGCTGGAATATACGTTTATTGTCTACCTTGCCAGCGGCTTATTGCTGGCAGCCCTGGCGCTGGTAACCGGGACCCCTTTTTATCCGTATCCTCCGAAAACCTGGGTGGTATTTTTACTCCTGGCACTGGTACCGACCATGCTTGGCCACAGCCTTTTTAACTGGGCGTTGAAGTATCTGGAAACAAGCTATATTTCCGTCAGCATTTTGGGCGAACCGGTGGGGGCCGCGCTTTTGGCCTACCTGTTCTTCCGGGAAAAACCCGGTATTTTTGAAATAACCGGGGGTTTGTTAATATTGCTGGGACTATATTTATTCACCAAAAAAAGCATGAACCACAATAACCGGACATAAACATTAGTGAAAAAGGTGAAGGGGGCCGGCGTGTTGTGGTTTTTAATCAAGGATAGGTATGTTTTTGGCATGGCGTCGATACGTGTTATCTCCGGTTGCATCGAAATTACTGCCGCTCTGCTGATGCTTTACTTTAACCGGGTGGAAGCGGCAATGAAAATCAATGCGGTTCTTGCTCTGATTGGGCCTACCGTTTTGTTTTTGGTGATGGCTTTGGGGGTAATGGGCCTGGCGGGGAAATTGCCGGCAAACAAGATGCTCTTTATCTTACTGGGTGCGGCGTTGATATTTTACGGTGTTAACAAGAGCTGACCCCACCCGGCAAATTTATTTAGCGCTGTTTTCTTTTTAAAAACGGAAAAAGTATTAACAGCCCGCCGGCAATACCAAGTGCCGGTTTCCACAAGTTTTGCAAAACCACTACCCCCGGGCTGTTTTTTATTGGTTGCTGAGGGGTTGTTATCTGTTGCCGGGCTGCATCTGTTTGCCGTTTCTCACTGTCAGCCGGTTGGGGTTCAGCAGTTTGCCGGTTCTCAGTGCCACCTGCTTGACCGGCGGCAGCGGATGGTTTCGCCAATTCCTTCTTGCTGATCAGCAAAAAACTGAGAGCAAAGGCCAGCAGGGCAATGCCGCTGCCGCCCCAGAACATGACGGGCTTACCGGCCTCCAGCAATTTGCTGTAAGTGGGCGGGCCTGCGGCAACACCAAAAAACCGAACTGTGCCGTATAATGCGGTGATACCACCCCGCTCCTCAAGAGGCGCCGCGCTGGTGACCACTGTATTCACAGCGGGTAATACCATACCGGTACCGATACCCATGATCAGGATAGCGATGAAAAAAATGATATTGGTTTTAAATAACGATAAGATTACCAAAGAAGCGGTAAGGGTGGCCAAACCGCCCACAATAAAGGGTTTCATCAGCGCGGCATTGTTTTTCAGAATTTTTCCGGATAGATAAGAGATGCCGGACATCGCCAACACCGGCCCCGCCAGGGCAAAGCCCTTGATTACTCCTTTCAGGCCGTATTGAATTTCCAAAATATCTGAGAGGTAGGACAGTATGCCGAAGAGGGTAAAAAGCACTACGCTGGCGGCAAGATAGGAACCTATCAGGGACTTGCCGGTGCGGGCAAATATTTTTTTTATTCCCTGAAGATACTGTTTAAAAGAACTGCTTTTTTGTTGGGATTTCGGTTCTTTTACCAAAAACCATACTGCCAGGGCAATAGGTACAGCCAGAAAGGCGTAGACAAAAAAAAGCGCGTACCAGGTAATCAGTGCCACTAAAGAACCCAAAATGGGGCTGATGACTTTCCCCAAACCGTTGGCGGATTCTATGGCCCCCTGGGCCTGGCTCCTCTCGTTGCTGGTAAAGATGTCACTGACCAGGGCCAGGGCAATGGGACCGGTACCGGCGGCACCGATACCCTGGACAATTCGTCCCGTTAGCAGCAGCGGGTAAGCCCCGGCCTGAAATATCAATGATGAGACACCGGAGATAAGGCCGCCAATGCCATATAAGAGTAGGGAGGGAACGATAATCAGCTTTCTGCCGATTTTGTCGGATAAAAAGCCCAGGATGGGGATGCTCAGCCCTGCGGGAATGGAAAACAGGGTAATGGTCAGTCCCACCTGGAACTGGGAAATGTTTAACGCTTCTTGCATTTGGGGAAAAACGGGGATTAACATGGAATTACCCAGCACCATCAGCAGCGGCACGCCGCCCAGTGCCACCAGCTTGATCACGGACTCTTTTTTCATTGTTTGCCTCCTTTGACCGGCTCGGCAATAGTGTGCCCCAAGTTCCCTTAAAAAATAATGATGTCGTATATGTAACTGGCGGTAAATTTGCTACTGCCCGCCACGCTTTTTCCTGGACTCTGTCACCGGACAGCAAAGGCTTGAATAAAGTGACATAAAAATATATGAAGGAGATGATTGTCCGGTGGCAAAACTAAATGAACTAAAGGCCTGGAAAGAAATTTTCGAGTTTCCTCTCTTGGGGCGCCAGGGAAAACCCCGGGAAAACGGGCTGACCATGATTATTGACAAGGGGCTGGGATTGACAGAAACCCGGGAACTGTTGGATTTGGCTGCGGATTATATTGATTTCATCAAACTGGGGTTTGGGACCTCTGCCTTTTATTCCCATTCCCTTCTGGAGAAAAAAATCCGTCTGGTTACTTCCTATGGCGTGGACATTTTCCCCGGGGGTACTTTTCTTGAAGTAGCCATCTTACAGGGTAAGCTGCCGTACTTTCTGGATATGGCCAAAGAACTGGGTTTTACTGCGGTGGAGGTTTCCGACGGTACCATCAACATGCCTCAACGCTTCCGTACCGCGGCCATCAAGGCAGCTTTGAACAGGGGCTTCAAGGTATTGGCGGAAGTGGGCAAAAAAGATCCCCGGGATATGCTGGAAACGGAACGCATCTCTGAGCAGATAGACCGGGACCTGGCGGACGGCGCCTTTAAAGTGATTGTGGAAGGGCGGGAATCCGGCAAGGGTGTGGTGATTTACGACCAGCAGGGAAGGATCAAGGAGAAGGAACTGGAAATGCTGCTGGACAGCATCGGCGAACCCGGGCGAATCTTATGGGAAGCGCCCTGGAAGGCACAGCAGCAGGCGCTGATTATGCAGTTCGGGCCCAACGTAAGTTTGGGTAACGTTCAGCCCAATGAAATACTGGCCTTGGAGGCGTTAAGAGTGGGCTTGAGGGGAGATACCCTGCGGGCCTGTCTCAAGGCGAAGGCGGTGCTGCCGCCGCTGTTTCAGGAGGGAAAATTCGAGACAGAACCGGTAAAACTGGTTGGCGATAGCAGATAAGATGCAACTGCCGGTAACCGGTGAAATTTGAGGTGAGACTGCTTGGAAGTGACAGTTATCCCGCGGGCGGAAGAGATTAATAATATTGAAGGTAAAGCAGCGGTCATTGTCGATGTTTTGCGTGCCACTTCCTCCATGGTCACCGCCCTGGCCAGCGGCGCCGGCGGGATAATTCCCTTTCTTACCCCGGAAGGTGCCCTGGAGTATTACCGGCGGCAAAACGGCAACCACTTGCTGTGTGGTGAGCGAAACGGTGTAAAAATTGCCGGTTTTCACCTGGGCAATTCGCCTCTTGAGTATGACAGGAAAACGGTGGCAGGGAAAACGCTGTTGATGACCACCACCAACGGTACCAGGGCAATCAACGGCTGCCGCGGGGCTGCAAAGGTGCTAATTGCCTGTGCCTTGAACGCACCGGCAGTTGCGGAAAAATTATTGGTACTAAACAAACCGGTAGCCATTGTTTGCGCCGGTACCAAAGGAGAGTTTTCCCTGGACGACTTTGCCGTGGCGGGACTGGTTGTAAAGCTACTGGGGGATAGGGAAAAAATAGTTATGGATGATCTGACCATGGCGGCGCTGATGCTGGCGGAAAGCGATAGTATCAAGACACTGCTTTCCCGGTCGCTGCACGGGCAGCGCCTGGTGGAACTGGGTTTTGGCCGCGATATTGACTACTGCTCTGCTGTTGGCAGGATTAATCTGGTGCCGCAATTTGACGGTAAAGTAATAAATGCAGGTGAAGCGGCTTCGTCTTCGGCTACCTGTGATTAACCACACCTGCAGAAAAGTATCAGATGCAGCATAAACGGGATGACCCCGGCCCGGAGTTTTGATTTACTACCGGCGGGGTTATTTTTATTTGCCAATTCAGGAAGAAAGTTCTTGAGCAGGCAAGCAGGATTGGAAAAACAATTTCGGGAACTTTTACTGAAGTGTAGCAGTCTATACTAAAAGAATTGCTATATTTCCGGGGGAGGCCTGAAGATGCGCAGACCATACATATTGCTTTTGGCCGTATTATTTGCTTTGGTTTTTCTAAATACCGCATACGCAGATATTAAAGACCAGGTAAGGATGAAAGTAGCGGCCGGTTTTGAGAAGGAGGCGCGGGTGGGCAGCTGGGCTCCGGTCACCGTTTTCCTGGAAAATACCGGAAACAAGGATATTCAAGGCCGGGTTATTTTGCAGTATGACCAGCGCCGGCAGGTACGCTACTGGCGGCCGGTGGTGCTGGCGGCCGGCGCCAAAAAGAGACTGGATTTCTTTATTCCCCTGCAGCAGGGGGTTCCCATTTCCGCCGCCGGTTATTACAACAAGTTTCTCACTGCCGTGTTTCAGAGCGGCAATGAGGAAATAGTCCAGGAAGTGGCATTGTACATTACCTCGCCCAACAACCTCTATGTCGCGGTGGTGGCGGCTCAGCCCGGCACTCTTAACCATCTCAGCGGGGTGGATTTGTCACAGCCGGGCAAGATCGGGGTTGTGCACTTGCCTTTGGCAGCACTGCCGGCATACGGCCAGGTGCTGGCCAATTTTTCAGTAATTGTTTTCAACAATATAGATACCGGCCAGCTGACTGCCGGCCAGCTTGCTGCTTTAAAACACTGGCTGGCAGAGGGGGGCACTCTGATTATCGGCGGCGGCCCCAACTGGCAGCAGACCCTGTCCGGGTTACCCGGGGAACTGCTGCCGGTAGCGGTAACCGGGCTTGCCATGCTGGATGAACTGCCGGCCCTGGCAAAGTTCGGGGGAGAAAAACTGGCTGTTAATCAGCCTGTGCCCGCAGCCAAGGGCAGGCTGGCTGAAGGCGGGCAGGTAATGGTGATACAGGGGGATATCCCCCTCATTGCCAAAAAAGAAGTGGGCCGGGGAACGGTTATTTTTTCGGCCATGGACCTGGGGCTGGAGCCCCTTGTCTCCTGGAACGGGAACAACAGGTTTTGGGCAAAAATCCTCAGTAATGAAGTTATGTCCGCAAGGTCCGTTAAAGGGCGTCCCATCCCTGCGCGACCCGCGGATTTCCGGGCGTTACAGCAACTTTCTGCTTTGGAGTTACCGGGAGTTTCCCAGGTGCTGGTTGTAATAATTGTGTATCTGCTGTTGATTGGCGTTATCAATTACCGGGTACTGAAGCGCTTTGACAGGCGGGACTGGGCCTGGGTGACTGTACCCCTGCTGGTGGCTCTATTTACTTCTGGCATTTATTTAATGGGCTCCAGGGGCCGGGGCGATGTGATTTCCAATAATATTTCGCTGGTTACCCTGGAAGGAAATAACCGGGCCTGGGGGCGTTTTTACACCGGGGTCTTTGCTCCCAGCCGGGCGGATTATGAGATCAGCATTCCCCGGCACGTGCTGCCGGTGGCGGAAAACTTTAATTACTACGGCCCTGATGACGCTGGTCCCACCGATGTCAGCTGGCGGCAGGGGGAAACCAGGGTAGCCTTTGAAAGGATGCCCATCTGGTCCATGCGTTCGGTGATGTATGAAGAACCGGTGGAGGTGACAGGAGGGATAGAAAGCCGGCTGGTTGTTGAAAGCGGAAAAATAAAGGGGACGGTTACCAACAACACCCGCTATAATTTGAAAGAGGCGATTGTCTTTACCGCCCAGGCCGATGTGGTGGAACTGGGGGACCTGTCGCCGGGACAAACCGTGGAAGTAACCGTGTCACCATCCCCTTTTAGCGGCCGTCAGGGACCGGCATTGGCCTATGAGCTGGCTAACAGGATCTGGGGGATGCGCAGCGGCATGTCCGACCCCGAGCGGGAGCAGCGTCGGGCTATTCTGGAGGGGATGTTTGGTTACGAAGGATATATTCAACCCGGAGCCGTTAACTTTTTGGCGTGGAACGACCGGCCGCTGCGTGCGGTGAATATCAATGGCGAAAAACCGGAGGAACGCAAGGACCTGAATGTCTTTTACACCCCGCTTTCCCTGGACAAGACCAGCAAAGATTACTCCCTGCCGCCGGGACTGGTTACCGGGGAGATTTACCGCACCGAGGGCAATAAAATAGACATTAGTCCCGGAGAGGAAGGTGAAGGTGTTCATTTTGCCGGCGGGGCCGTTTACTACCGTCTGGAGCTTCCCCCGGGGGTGGCTGCCCATGCCGAGAGTGCAGTTATTTACCTTCAGGGTGAACCGGAGTTGGTTGGCAATACGTCAGTTTATAACGTGGATAAGGAAGAATGGGAAACACTGCGTGTTTCCGGGAATAAGGCCAAGCTTGCGCCGGCGGCGTCCTACATCGCCAATGGCCAGGTCAAGATTAAGGTCACCAACCCCTCCAACCGCCATGAGTTTTTCCGAGGGGTTACCATATCCGTCGACGGGGGAGAGAAATAATGCTGGAAGTTGACAAGCTCACTAAATTTTACGGTGATTTTGCCGCCATTGAGGAGATAACTTTTGCCGTACCCGAGGGCAGCATTTTTGGCTTTGTGGGTCCCAACGGGGCGGGGAAAAGCACCACCATTAAGATCCTGGCCACGCTGATGGCGCCGTCCTCAGGTACGGCGCGGCTAGACGGTATTGACGTTACCCGGAATCCCCGGGCGGTGCGGGGACTGCTGGGGTACATGCCGGACTTTTTCGGGGTTTATGATGATTTAAAGGTGACGGAGTACCTGGATTTTTACGGGGCCAGTTACGGTTTGAGTGCTGCCCGGCGACGGGCGGTAATTCCTGATTTGCTGGAACTGGTGGATTTAAGTCAAAAAGCGGACAGTTATGTGGATAACCTCTCCCGGGGCATGAAACAACGGCTTTGCCTGGCCCGCTGCCTGGTGCACGACCCGAAAATACTGTTGCTGGATGAACCGGCATCCGGCCTGGACCCCCGGGCAAGGGTGGAGATGCGGGAACTGCTGCGGGAGCTGCAGCGCATGGGAAAAACCATTCTTATCAGCTCGCACATTTTACCGGAACTGGCGGAACTGTGCCAGTACGTGGGTATAATTGAACGGGGCCGGCTGGTGGCCTCGGGTAGCGTGGAAGAAATCATGCAGCAGGTACATTACCGCAAGGTGATAAAAGTACGCCTGCTGTCCGGGGAGGAGCAGGCAGCGGAAATTCTTGCCCAACAGCCGGGAATTGACCGGGTGACAGTCAGTTCAAAGCAGGTACAGGCGGGCTTTGAAGGAGAAGAAACTTTGCTGGCCCGGGCCCTGGCGGCCCTGGTCAATGCCGGGCTGCCCGTGGTCAGTTTTGCAGAAGGCAATAACAACCTGGAAGAAATATTTATGCGGGTAACCAAAGGGGAGGTCAACTGATGAAGCTAAACGCGGTTTTGGAACGGGAACTGCGCTCACGTATGCGCAGCTGGCGCTCGCCGCTCACCCTGACCATTTATGCCGGGGTGCTGGCAGCGATCGGTTTTGCCTTTTTTTATCTGAACGCCCGCAACCGTTATATGGTCGGTTATCGCATGGGCATGGAAATGTATATTCTCCTGGCGGTGGTGCAGTTCATACTGCTTGCCTTTGTCACACCGGCGCTGACCGCGGGGACCATCAGCGGGGAGAAGGAACGCCAGACGTTTGATATCCTCATTTCCACAAAACTTTCCGCCGCCGGCGTGGTGCTGGGCAAGCTGGCGGCATCGCTCAGTTACATATTTTTATTGATCATCGTCACGTTGCCGCTGTTCAGCCTGGCATTTCTCCTGGGCGGGGTCACTGTCAGCGATTTGCTGGGTACTTTTCTAATTTACATGCTCACAACCGTATATATTGCTTCCTGGGGGATGTTCTTTTCCGCCCTTTTGCGGCGCACCCAGATGGCAACGGTGGCTACTTACCTGGTTACCCTCTTCCTGGGCGGGGGCACCTACCTGATTGCGGCCTTTTTCCGCGCCTATACCGGTAACATGTCAGCAGGTGTGCCCAGGATTATTTACGTCAGCCCCACCACCTCGTTGCTGTTTGCACTGCCCGGGGACACTGGTCTTGATGTCATTAAAGAACTGAGCAACCTGCACCGGGCAGGGGCGCAGGCCGGTTTGGATTACGTGCTGCCTCTCAATGTCCTGGTGGAAAGTATCATTATAGTCCTGCTGCTGGTATTGACAGTAAATTTGGTAAAACCGGTTAAACGCTGGTCCTGGCTGCGGCGAAAAGGGGATAAGCATGGGAAAAAATCCTGCATCTCTCAGTGACAAATTAAGACTGACGCTGCTGCCGATAAAAAGGCGGCTTTTTGTCATTCACCTGCTGCGCTGTTTGAGTTACGGCCTGGCAGGCGGCTTGATATTGTTATTGGCCTTGATGGTGGTATCCAGATTTATTTACCCCTTTGCACCGGTACCCTGGGCATACCTCTCCGTTGGCCTGCCCTTAGCTGCTGCCGGGATCATTGCCCTCTTTACCGGTCCGGATTTTCATGCGGCAGCAAGGACGGGGGATGCTTTTGGCCTGGAAGAACGCCTGGTTACCGCCCTGGAAGTCGATGATACCGCCAACCCTTGGGCCGAGGCTCAGGTGGCGGATGCGGTCAAATACGGCCGGAATGTGGATGTAAAGAAAATACCGCTGCGGCTTCATAAAAAAGCACTGGTAACATCACTGGTACTGGCCGCGGTGCTGGCGGTAATCCCCCTGGTGCCAAGCCCCACGGCAGCGGTGCTGGCCCGGCGGCAGGCGGATGCCAAAAAAATTGCCGCCCAGCGGGAAAAGGTGGCCCAACTGGTGGAAAAACTGGAGGAACACCCGGAAGAGATAGATAAGGAGGCGGTGACGCGGCTAAAGCAGTTGGAACGGGAACTGAAAAAGGCTTCAAGTTTACGTGAGGCTTTGAAAAAAATGTCCTCTGCCCAGGATGACCTGAAGAAAATTGCCGGGGGTGAGCGTGAGAAACAGCTTGAGAAAATGGCAACGGCACTTTCCCAAATCAATCACTTGCAGAAGCTGGGCAGGGCCTTGCAAAGCGGTGATAAGGAAGCCATTGCCGCTGCCGCCGGTGACCTGGCAAAAAGACTGGCGGAAATGTCGCCCAAAGAACGGCAGGCGGTGCTGGAGCAACTGGAGAGTATGGCAGGAAGTATTCCTCAAGCTGCCGGCGAAAAACTGCTGCAGGCAGTACAGGCCCTGCAGCAGGGACAGGGAAGCGCCGGGGCGCTGGCAAACAGTCTCACCGGCGCGCTAGCCCGGGCCGGTACGGGCATAAACGGCGCCATGGCTCAACTGGCAGAGATAAAACAGGGTCTCACCGGTCAGCAACTCGCCCTCGGCGGGAACGGCGGCAGCGGGCAAGGCGGGCTGCTGCCGGGTTCAGACGGCAACCAACAGGGAGGCACCGGTCAGGGAGAAAACAACACCACCGGTTCCGGCACCGGTGGGCAAGGTAATACTGGCGCCGGCCAGAGTGGAAGTGGTAGCGGTTCCGGTCAAGGTACGGGCAGCGGCTCCGGGCCAGGTACCGCTGGTTCCGGTGGCGGCGCCGGCTTGGGGACCGGTTCCGGAAGTGGCGGCACCAGTGCTGGCGGGAACGGCCAACCGGGAGCAAACAACCTGGCGGAACCGATTTTGGATATTCGCCGGTATGAAAAGGTCTTTGCACCGTCCCGGCTGGGTGACGGCGGGACTCCTACCCGGGTAAGCGGGCAACCCAATGAAAGAATAGGCAGTGACTATTTGGAAGTGCACCTGACGCCCAACCAGGTTGAACAGGCGGCGGTTCCCTACCGGCAGGTACTGGGTCAGTACGCCGCGGAAGCCCATAACAGTATTGAACGGGCGGAAGTGCCGCCCCGACTTCAGGATATGGTGAGAAAGTACTTTGCTTCACTGGAATAACAAAAAAAGCAGCTGTTTTTCCTGATTGTAATTTTGCCGTCAATTCGCAGCAAATGCCTCCGGGCAGTAGAGGAGTGGAATTATGAGGGAAATACAGGCACAAATTGAGCGGTTTCAGGAGACGGCCCGGGCTGTCAGGACGGAAATCGGCAAGGTAATTGTGGGTCAGGAGGAAATCGTGGACCAGGTAATGCTGGCGCTTTTCAGCGGCGGGCACGTGCTGCTGGAAGGTGTACCCGGGCTGGGAAAGACCATGCTGGTACGTACCGTGGGCCGGGTACTGCAGCTGGATTTCAAGCGGGTGCAGTTTACCCCGGATTTGATGCCTGCGGATATTGTGGGGACCAAAATCATTGTGGAAGGTCCCGGTGGCGGAAGGGAATTCCAGTTTCAGGCGGGCCCGGTCTTTACCAATATCCTGCTGGCGGATGAAATTAACCGGGCTACCCCGAAAACCCAGAGCGCCCTGCTGGAGGCCATGCAGGAGCGCACCGTCACCGTGGGTGGAGAGACACGACAGCTGCCGGCGCCTTTTTTCGTGCTGTCAACCCAAAACCCTCTGGAGATGGAGGGCACCTATCCCCTGCCCGAGGCGCAGATGGACCGTTTTTTGTTTAAGATCAAGGTACCCTTCCCCCGGCGGGAGGATTTGCTGGAAATCATGGCCCGCACCACCGGTGCCAGGGAGGCGACAGTTTCTCCCGTCGCTGACGGTGAACAGGTGCTTAAAATGATTGACACGGTACGTCAGGTGCTTGCGGCCCGGCCTGTGGCGGATTATGCCGTGCGCCTTGTGCTGGCCACTCATCCCGGAAGCGAATTTGCCCCCGGGCAGGTTAAGCGTTACGTCCGTTACGGCAGCAGTCCCCGGGGTGCCCAGGCGGTGATCATTGCTGCCAAAGCCCATGCCCTGTTGGCAGGAAGGATGAATGTGGCCTATAGCGACATCCGGGCAGTGACACTGCCGGCGCTGCGTCACCGCTTTTTCCTTAACTTTGAAGGTGAGGCGGAAGGCCTGGATACGGACAGGCTGCTGGAGGACATTCTTGCCCATGTTCCCACGGAAGGGAACCAGCCTGTTTTCCCGTAGCATGGTTATATGCTTTTGCCAGTGAAAACAGGACTTCTACGCTTTTTGGACCTCAAAGAATGACCTGAATTCGAACCGCGAATGGGGAGGTGTACGCGGGTGGCTGCAGCTCTCTTTGACAAGCAGTTTCTCAACACCCTGGAAAAATTGATACTTACCACCAGGCGTCGCCTGCCCGGGCGGTATAGCGGTCACAGGCGCGCATTGCGGCGGGGGGATTCCGTGGAGTTTGCGGATTTTAAAGCCTATGCCGCCGGTGACGATTTCCGGCATATTGACTGGAATGCCTACGCACGCATGGAGAAGCTGTTTTTGAAACTCTTTTTGGAGGAACAGGATACCTGTATCCACCTGCTGGTGGACTGCAGCCGTTCCATGGCCTGGAAGGACGGCAGCAAACTGCGCCTGGCAAAACAGCTGGCCGCGGCTTTGGGATATTTGAGCCTGGCCAATTTTGACCGGGTGGCGGTGACCGGATTCGGCAGCAGCAATTATTCCCTCGGACCGTTAAGGGGTAAGGGTTCGGCCCGGCGGTTGTTTGATTTCATTGAAAGCCTGCCGGAACAGGAAAACGGTGATTTGGCCAGCTGCCTGGGGCAATTGGCGCCGGCGTTTTCCAAACCCGGTGTTGCCGTGGTGGTCAGCGACCTGTTTTTGCCGGCTTTGGATCAGGCGCTGGCCAGGTTATGTTACTACCGGCAGGAAACCACGGTGGTGCAGGTACTGCATCCCCTGGAAGCAAATCCCCAGTTTCAAGGGGAACTGCAGCTGGTGGACTGCGAAAATCATTCCGTGCGCGAAATAACCTTTAACAAAGCGGTACAAAACCAGTACCGGCGGAAGCTGTCCCAGTGGCAGTCGGATATCAAGGGACTCTGCAACAAATACGCAATCAATTACGTAGGTACAACCAGTGACAAGTCACTGGAACAACTGGTGCTGCGGCAGCTGCGCCGGGTGGGTCTGTTAGGTTAGGAGGCCAATATGGATTTCTTATCACCGGTTAATGCCTGGTTTGCGGCAAGCATACCGCTGATTATATTACTTTATCTCCTGAAAAAGCGCCGGCAGCCGCTTACTGTTTCCAGCAATATGCTGTGGGAGAGGCTGCTGGAGGATATGGAAGCCAATACTCCCTGGCAGAAGCTCAAGCGAAACCTGCTGTTATTGTTGCAGCTGGCGGCTGCTTTTTTACTGGTACTGGCCCTGGTAAGGCCTTACCTGCCGCTGCGCCTGCCCCTGGCCGCGGACACCATTGTGCTGGTGGATGCTTCTGCTACCATGCAGGCTGCCGATGTCAGTCCCAGCCGCTTTGCCGCGGCAAAAATGAGACTGGAAGAACTGATAGAACGCCTGGGTGACAGGCGTTTGGCGATCATTCGCGTGGATGAGCAGCCGGAAGTGATTTCCCCACTGACCGCTGATAAGGCAAGGCTGGAGCAGGCTTTGAAAAATCTCAAGCCGGGTTTTGGCCGGGCGGATTTTCCTCAGGCTTTCTCTCTTGCCGGGGCAATGGCCAAAGAGAGTAAAGGTCCGTTAATAGTAGTTTTTTCTGACGGTGTGAATTTTTCCGCCCCGGAAAAGTTTGCTTTTCCGGTAAATTATCAGCTTGTTGGTGACGGCGGCATCAATTTAGGCATAGAAAGACTGGCAACCCGGCGCAGTGCCGGCGGGGTGGTGGCGCTGGCCAGGATCAAAAACTACAGCACTGAAGGTATGCAGGCAGAACTGGAACTGTATGCGGACAGCAACCTGATAGACGTTCGCAGTATCGAACTGGCGCCCGGGGAAAGCAAAAGCCTTTACTGGCGGGAAGTGCCCGGCGGCACCCGGGTTTTGGAAGGACGCCTGGTGGTGGAGGACGACTTTTCCCTGGACAACCGGGCGGCTGCCGTCCTGGAACCGACAACGCAGCTTAAAGGGCTGCTGGTCACCGAGGGAAACATTTTTCTGGAACGGGCGTTAAATCTGGTTTCGCAAACCACCCTGTACAAAACCACGCCGGCCAGCTACCGGCCCGGTGAGTTTGATTTTTACGTTTTTGACGGCTGGCTGCCGGAAAAGCTGCCCGCCGGACCGTTGCTGGCGGTAAACTTACCCGAGCGGCAGGATATTTTTCCCGTGGAGGGTGAGGTGGGACCTGCACTGTTGGAAACAAGTGCCGGCAGCTCCCTGCTGGAGTTTACCGGTTTAAAAGACGTGTTTCTGGCACGGGCACAGGTTTTGAAAGCTTTGCCCGCTTCTTCTTTCCTCATGGCCGGTGGCAGGTCCGTGGCCGCTACTTATAGCCTGCGTGGGTCGCGGCAGGCGGTGCTTGCCTTTGACCTGCATGATACGGACCTGCCGCTGCAGGCAGGCTTTCCCATATTAATTAATAACCTGCTGGAATGGCTGGCGCCGTCCAGCCCCGTCACGGTGCCGGCGGTTCGGGTCGGGGAACCGGTACCTGTTTTTTTAAACTCCAGGGCCCGGCGGGCCGTTGTTACCACCCCCCGGCGTAAGGTGGTGGAACTGCCGGCCCGGCGGGGAGATGCGGTTTTTGCGGGAACGTCTTATCCGGGTCTGTATAAATTGGAGCAGTATTATGACGAGGGCGGCATTGAGGCGGCCTACTTTACAGTGGAGATACCCCCGCTGGAGGACAGGGGTATCCTGCCCCAATCAATTCCCGTACAGCAGGCTCAAAAAGTGAGCGCCGGCCTTCCCCGGGAAGGAAGACACGAACTGTGGCCCTGGCTCACCCTTGTGGTACTGGTGATTGCCGCGGCGGAATGGTGGGTGTATACCAATGGCTATTAGTTTTGCCCGGCCCTGGGTACTGCTGCTTTTGCCCCCGCTCATTTTCATAACCCTGTACTGGTGGCGGCAGTCCCGGCTGCGCCCCGGCTATCCCCGCATCAGCATCCTGCTCAGGTTAACAATTGTCACCCTGCTGGTGCTGGCGCTGGCTCAAGTTTCCTGGTCCTACCGGGTTTCACGGCAGGCGGTTGCCTTTATTGCCGACATGTCTGACAGTGCCCTGCAGGCCAAACCCCAAATGGAGAAGTTTATCAGGGAGGCAATCAAGAAAAAAGACCCGGAAGACCGGGTGGCGGTAATTACCTTTGGCAAACAGCCGCTGGTAGACGTCCCCCCATCCCGGGACCCGCTCTTTGATACCCTGGAGGCTGCGCCCAACGGCAACTATACCAATATTGCCCGGGCGCTGCAGCTGGCCGGGGCCCTGGCACCTGCCGGCTACAGAAAGCGGGTCGTCCTTCTCAGCGACGGGCGGGAGAACCTGGGGAAGGCGGTGGATGTGGCCGCGGGTTTAAAGATGCGTGGAATCAGGGTGGATGTTGTACCTGTGGCCGGGAATACGGCCAATGAGGTGCTGGTTGACCGGGTGGAGGCGCCGGAAACGGTGCGGGAAGGGGAAAAAATACCCCTGGAAATCTCAGTGCAGAGCAGCTTTGCCACTGGAGCGGAAATCTTTATTTACCGGGACAAGACCCTGGCGGGTCGGAAGAGGGTCTATTTGGACAAGGGCGACAACAAGTTTCTCCTCTCCCAGGTGGCGGGTGAGGCCGGTTTTTACCCCTTTAAAGTGGAAGTACATGCCCCCGCTGACGGGGAAACGCGCAATAACACGGGCTATGCTCTTACCAGGGTGGAAGGACCGCCGCGGATTTTGGTTGTCAGCACCGGCGGGGAAAATTCTTCCCTGGCAAAGGTACTTTCCCCTCAGTTTCAGGTAGATGTCAGGCTGCCTGCCGTGGTTCCCCGGACGGAGACGGAACTTGGCAAATACGACAGTATTGTCCTGGACAACGTACCTGCTTACGACCTGCCCCAGAGCTTTATGGATGCGGTACAGGTTTGCGTGCGGGATTTGGGTACCGGGTTGGTAATGCTGGGCGGTAAAAACAGTTTCGGCGTTGGCGGGTATTACCGTACTCCCGTTGAAGCAGCGCTGCCGGTACACATGGATTTGCGGGGCAAGAAGGAACTGCCCAGCCTGGGATTAATGCTGGTAATAGACAAATCGGGCAGTATGGGCGGGGACCCCTACGGGGCCGGTAAAATGGAACTGGCAAAAGAAGCGGCCATCCGTTCCACCCAGGTGCTGATGCCCAAGGACCAGGTGGGCGTACTTGCCTTTGACGGGGCGGTTTACCCGGTGGTGGAACTGGGGGCGGTTGCTGATTTGAAAAGAATACAGCAAAATATTGCCTCCATCGGTGCCGGCGGCGGCACCAACATTTACCCGGCCCTGGAACTGGCAGTGGAAAAACTGGCCAGCGCTGATACCAGGCTAAAACATATCATTCTCCTTACCGACGGGCGTTCCGCCACCGGCGGTTCTTACAGGGAACTGGCAAAAAGGATGAATGAGCAAAGCATTACCCTCACTACCGTTGCCGTGGGCAGGGATGCGGACACTGAGCTCTTGTCCACCCTGGCCCGGTGGGGAAAGGGACGCTACTACTTTACCGCTGATGCGGCATCGGTACCAAAAATATTTACCAAGGAAACCATGCTGGTCAGCCGCAGCTACCTGGTGGAGGAGGAATTCACGCCCCGTTTAACTGCTGTCAGCCCGGTAATGGACGGGTTTCAGTCGCTGCCGTCCTTATACGGCTACGTGGCCACCACCCCAAAACGGGCGTCCCGGGTGATACTGAGCAGTCACAAGCAGGACCCGGTGCTTGCCACCTGGCAGTACGGGCTGGGCCGCACGGCGGCCTGGACCAGCGATGTCCAGGGCCTTTGGAGCGGCAACTGGATTAACTGGCCGGGCTTTGACCTGTTCTTCTCCCAACTGGTAACCTGGACCCTGCCGCGGCATCAGGAGAGTGACATGATCGTGCGTACGGAGATTACCGGCGGGCAGGGGAAGGTACTGGTGGATACGCCGCAGGATTTGACCGCTACCAAGGAGCTGCGGGCAAAAATCATCGGCCCCGGGGGATATGCCCGCGAGGCGGATTTGGCCCAGGTGGGTCCGGGGTTATATGCAGGCAGGTTCCCCGTTGAAAAGCCCGGGGTTTACCTGGTACAGGTTCTGGACCAAACCGGGGGCACTGTTAAAATGGCCCGGCTCAGCGGTGTTACCGCCCCCTACTCGCCGGAGTACCGCCGGGCGCAGGACCCCGGTGTGCTACAAGCTGTGGCTGCTGCCGGCGGCGGGGAGGTTTTAACTTCTCCTGAGGCAGCTTTTGCCGGCAATTTGCCCCCTGTTTCCGGCGAGCTTCCCCTGTGGCCAAAGCTGTTGGCCGCTGCCGCCCTGCTTTGGCCGGTGGACATTGCCTTGCGGCGGTTAACTTTTGGTAGACATCAATTGGGAAAGGTGAAGAAATATTTCTCCGGGAAAAGGCCTGCCCGAACCCGGGAAGTACCGGCGGAAACCTTTGCCCGCCTGAAACGGGAAAAAAGCCGCCTGCGCCGGGAACAGGCGGTTTGGGTGAAAAAAGATGGCATTGGGGAGCAAGAGGAAAAGCCGGAGCAAGTTTTTAAAGAGAGGCCACCCAAATCCCAGTCACCCGCCGGCAAAGAGACCGGGGAAAGCAACCGTTCAACCGGCGGCAACAGTTCCTACACATCACGGCTGCTGGATGCAAAACGCCGGGCCCGGGCTGGGGGCAGTAATGATTTCAAGACATAAATTTTCAGCCGGTTTAGTACGCGTACCGGCCTTTTGGTTCTTTGGTAGTCTAGTCCCGTCCCCCCGTGAATAGGATATAACCGGAGGGGTTGTTTGTGCCACAGGTCAACTGGATTATTATCTTGATTTTAGTACTGGGCATTTTGGGCAAGTCGGACATTATCGCTGCCGCTGCGGCCATTCTGCTGGTAATTGATTATGTCAATCTCGAGCGCTTTCTGCCCACTTTGGAAAGGCGGGGACTGGAACTGGGGCTGTTGTTTCTGGTGATTTCCGTGCTGGTGCCCTTTGCCGCCAACAAGGTCGGGAGTAAGCAGATACTGACCTCCTTTTTCTCCATTCCCGGTTTGGTGGCTTTAGTGAGCGGGGCCATTGCCACCAGCTTAAACGGCAAGGGGCTGGAAATGCTGCAGCAGAAACCGGAAGTGATGATCGGTCTGGTTTTTGGCTCCATCCTGGGGATAGTATTTTTAAAGGGAATTCCGGTGGGGCCGCTGATGGCGGGGGGGATTGCGGCGCTGCTGTTGAGGCTTTTGGGCCAGTGGCCCTCTCAGTAGAGACCTCTCCTTGGCATCCGAGAATTTATTTCTCATTTCCGGGCATGTTAATAAAAAAGCCAATGGGGTGAAAACAGATGCTTTTGCGTATTGACCAACCTGCTGTCCCGGAAATGCCGCAACCGGATGAAGTAATTCATCCGGAAAATCCTGCGGAAGTTCCTGAAGAACCTGTCCCTCCCGGTTTTCCCGGTGAGGAGGAAGGGGGTTTTTTCAGGAAGGCCGGCTAAGGCCCACAGCTGAGTGTGCATCGAAAAAATGCCAAACAAAGATACAGGGACCGGTGCCTACCCAAACACCGGTCCGCGGGCGCGCGTGCTTGTACTTCAAGTCATGTCACACACGCTTAGTTATAGTATAAGCTAAAGCCCCTATAACTATGCGTAAAACTATAAATATTTCGTAAATTTCTTTGCCTGACAGGTATCGCAAACCAGCACCCGGGTGCGGGAAATGCTGGTTGTTTCTTGTTAAATATTACTAAAGGTAATATAATAAACATAAATCTTCTGACTGTTATGGAGGGGCGATGGCTGTGAGCGAAAAGGCAACCATTGATTTGCTGCGGGAAATGAAAGCGGCGGGAGAAAAAATTACCATGTTGACCGCCTATGATTACCCCACGGCATTGCTGGTGGACCGGGCGGGCATTGATATGATTCTGGTGGGAGATTCTTTGGGTATGACTGTACTGGGGCTGGAAGACACGGTACCTGTGACCATGGCGGACATGCTGCACCATACCCGGGCTGTTACCCGGGCGGTGAAACGGGCCTTTGTTACTGCGGACATGCCTTTTATGTCCTATAACATTTCCCGGGAGGAAGCCATCAGAAATGCCGGCCGCCTGATCAAGGAGGCCGGTGCCCATGCGGTAAAACTGGAGGGTGGCGTGGAGATGGCGCCGGTGATAAAGGCCATTGTGGACGCCGGCATTCCGGTATTGGGGCATTTGGGGCTGACCCCGCAGACTGCCACTAAACTGGGTGGTTTCAAGGTGCAGGGACGTTCAGAGACGGCGGCGGAGAAGATGATCAATGACGCCCGGGCCCTGGAGGATGCAGGTGTTTTCGGTGTGGTCCTGGAATGTGTCCCGGTGGGGCTGGCTGACCGTATTACCGCGGAATTGGCGGTACCTACTATCGGCATTGGCGCCGGGCCCGGTTGTGACGGGCAGGTACTGGTGTATCATGACCTGCTGGG
>CAZGXM010000022.1:0-11329 GCA_964529795.1 uncultured Thermoanaerobacteraceae bacterium | reverse complement strand
TTGGCGCCGGGCCCGGTTGTGACGGGCAGGTACTGGTGTATCATGACCTGCTGGGACTGTTTGACCGCTTTCAACCCCGTTTCGTCAAACAGTACCGGAACTTGTCAAAAGAGATCATTGCCGCCTTAAATGAATATAAGGAAGAAGTAAAGGGCGGCAGTTTCCCTGCCGAGGAGCATACGTTTAAGTAAAAGCTAAAAGTTATTCTAACCCCCTTTGCCGGGACATATATTTATGGCAAGTCCGTAAAAAAAGGGGGAACGGCAAGTGCAGGCGATAGAAGCGTTGATTTTTATGGCATTGGTGGTGGAATTTCTGACATCCGTCTTTAAAAAGCTGGTTACCGACCGGTACAGCCAGTTGGTATCCATGGCCATTGGCATGTTTTTGTGTACCGTCTACCAGGTGGGGATATTCAGTGCCATGGAACTGGAAACCCCATACCCAATTGTGGATTACCTGCTCTCGGGAATTATTGTTTCCCGGGGTGCAAATACACTTTATGAATTGGTGGGCAAAAAGGCAGTTCGGGGTCAGATGCGCTCCGGGAAAAAATGAGGCCGAAAAGTTTTATTGGTAAAGGAGTACATCATGAATTATTTAGACTGGATAATTCTCCTGCTGATGGCGTTGGCTGCTGTCCGGGGTTACCACCGGGGCTTGTTGAGCGCCATTACCGGTTTGGTCGGGCTGCTGGCGGGTTTTAGCGCAGCTTTGGTCCTGGCCAGGCCTGCTGCCGATTTTCTCGATGCGCGCTATCATGTTGCCGGAAAAATTACCGTCTGGCTGGTGGACAAGTTCCCCGGCCTGACAGCACTGGCGCAACCGGCCAACGACAGCATCACCGCGGACCTTTACCGCACTGTTTTGTCCGCAGTGGCGGGCAACATTGCCCAAACCAACGTGGCAGGGCTGGTCAACGGCCTTGGTTATATGGTCTGGGTGGCGGTGGTATTTTTGCTTCTGCTGGTGATAACAAGCTTTACCCTGCGGGTGCTGGCCCTGATTATAACCAAAAGTATCAGCCGTACCTTTTTCGGCGGCATCAACCGTCTGGGCGGGCTGCTGGCAGCGTCGCTAGCCATGGCGGTTGGCCTGGGCCTGGTGCTGGCAGTGATATCACCGGTACTGGCCGCGGGGGCATCCCTCCCCGACGGCGGCAGTCTCGGTACCTTCAGTACAGCGCTGAAAGAATCGCTACTGGCCCCAAAACTCATTTTCCTGTTTCGCTTTGTCATGACCAAATTGTTTTTGGCGTGAGCATCCCGGCTTGTGTATGCTTAAAGTTTGGATTTATTTTAAAAAGGCGCTCTTGGTTTGTCGGCAAAGCTGATAAACATAAGGGCTTTTTTTATGCCCGCAATAGGTATATATCTCAAAACCTACCCATAACTTTTTAAAAAAGAAGTATTGTGGCGGTGAAGGGTGTTGAGTGATCAGCGAAAATGGGACCCCTTGTTTTGGGCGCTTGTAGGCATACTGGTGGTACCGGTCGTTATCTTTTCGGGCTTTGTGCTGGCTGCCCTGGTCAGCAGGGTTATACCCGTGAAAGCAGGATTTTGGTGGGGGTTTTACCTTTCTTTTTACCGGTTATGTTACCTGCTGGCCCTTGGTGGGACGGCGGCGGTTTTATACTGTAAAACCGGACTGAAAAGCTTTGGTTTCTGGCTGATTGTATTGGCCCTGCCCCTGGCAATTTTGTCGCCGCCGGTACAGGCAATGGCAGATATCCGGTCAGTGGTTTTCAGTTTTCCCGCTGCTGCGCTGGCACTGGCCGCGCTGGCGGTAACAACAGAAATTTCCATGGTTGGCTGGGGCCGCTGGCTGGTTTTAATGGGAGCATTTCCGTTAATGGTATGGGAGTTGTTTCAATTTGCTGCCCTGCGGGTGGCGCCCCAGGCGCTGGCATCTTTTTGGCAGCAGAGCATACTGTTAACTTTCATTGTCAGGTATGGTGGGGTACTGAGTTACTTACTGGTGGCACTGGCTGCAATTTTCGTCTATTTGGAAAAGAAAGCCCGGCAGAAGTTTACGGGCGGACCGGGCCGACTGACATTGGTTTTCTACCTGTCCACAGTGATAATAGTGACGGTTGGGTTATTTTTCTGTTTATTGCAGGCCACTCCCCGGAGCTATGCCCGTTATACGCTGGAGATAGCGCCGCAAAAAAAGGTATCCGGGCTGGTGATACAGTTTCCCCTGCCGCTGAAGGAAGAAAAGGTTTTGGCCGGCTTTTTGAGACGCACCCGTTTGCTGGGCAAAGAAAGTGAACAGGGGCAATTGTCTATCGTTTTGACACCTTACGGCCGGATGGGCCAGTTGAAGGTGCATGAACTTACCCAGCCCTTGAAAATATTTTGGGATGAAAAATTATCTTTGGGCTGGCTGGCGGGAAACAACCCGGTCCCCCTGGCCCTGCAGCCCCGGTTTGCCGGTGAGTGGTGGCAGCGGCTACCGGACCTGGACAGCACAAAAATGCTGGATTATGCCGGGGTGGTGACACTGCCGTTATACACGGCGTTTACCGGGAAGAACGTTAACATTGACCTTCGTTTTGAGCTGAACGTACCGGGTATCAGGGGTAGCAATTACAGGCAGATTTTTTGCCAGTATGTGCCGCTGGAGTACGCAGCAGGATTCACGGTAGCCGGGGATGGCTGGAAATTACTGCCGGTGATGGAGGAAGTTCTGGTTGACGATGAAGGCGGCGGGAGGCGGTAGTGGCGCTGCCTTCATTACCGTCTCAGTTAAAGGGGATTAATTTATGCACCGGTTCATAAACTTTTCTTTTCAGGAAATCCTAAACTGTAGTATACTTTTGGTAACATTAACCATGCTGGGAGGCGAACCAAAATGGCAGAAAGTAAAAAGTTCAAAGAACTGGCGGACAAGCTCAAATTTAAGAAAAAAAGCGGCTGGCAGCAAATAACGGCCAAAACCCGGCAAGAAGTTTTTTCGCTGGCAAAAAGGTACATAAGTTTTCTGAACCGTGCCAAAACCGAGCGGGAGTCGGTGGCGGAAATACTGTCCTGGTGTAAGCACAACGGCTTTGTACCGCTTGCGGGTGCAAGTAAAAAAACACCGTCGGCGGGGACCAGGTTTTACTGGGTTTGGCGGGACCGGTCCATAATACTGGGTATTTGGGGTAAGGAGGGCCTTTCCCGGGGTTTCCGCCTGCTGGGCAGCCACCTGGATTCCCCGCGGTTGGACCTGAAACCCCAACCCCTATATGAACAGGAAAGTTTGGGTTTATGTAAGACTCATTATTACGGCGGCATCAAAAAATACCAGTGGACGGCGGTGCCCTTGGCCCTGCACGGGGTGGTGGTCACTGCTTCCGGCGATGTGAAAACCATAGTCATCGGCGAAAATGACGATGACCCGATTTTTACCATCACCGACCTGCTGCCCCACCTGTCCAAAGACCAAATACAGAAGAAACTGGCCGAGGCTATTGCCGGGGAGAGTTTGAACATCATTTTCGGCAGTATTCCCGTGGAAGACGGGGAAGTCAAAGAACCAATCAAACTGGCGCTTTTAAACTACCTGCATGATAAATATCAAATGGTTGAAGAGGACTTTATCAGCGCTGACCTGGAACTGGTACCGGCGGCTGGGGCCCGGGATTTGGGCCTGGACCGGAGCATGATTGCCGGTTACGGTCAGGATGACCGGATCTGTGCCTATGCCGCACTGGAAGCGCTGGCCGGCATCAGACAGCCCCAACGGTTGGCCCTGGGCCTGTTTGCTGACAAGGAGGAAGTGGGCAGTATGGGGATAACCGGTATGAAGTCCAACATGCTGGAGCAGTTATTGGAACAGTTAACTGACTGGTCCGGAGAGCAGCTGGGACTTTACGGTCTGCTGGCCCGTTCCCAGGCCATCTCCGCCGATGTCAGTGCCGCGGTGGACCCAAACTATCCCGAAGTCATGGATGAACATAACGCTGCCCGGTTGGGTTGCGGGGTGGTGCTCACCAAATATACCGGTGCCGGCGGAAAGTATAATACCAATGATGCTTCCGCCGAGTACGTGGCGGAAATAAGGGGGCTGTTTAATAAAAATAAAATATTGTGGCAGACCGGGGAACTGGGCAAGGTGGACCAGGGCGGCGGCGGGACCATTGCCCAGTTTTTGGCCGACAAAGGTATTCAGACTATCGACTGTGGCCCGGCTATTTTAAACATGCATGCACCGCTGGAGATTGCCAGCAAAATAGACTTTTATCACACGGTGCGGGCATATCATGCATTCCTGTCGGAAAAATAGCAGGATACCCGGATATTTTGGCGAAGTAAAAAAACAGGGAAAAGAGGTGGTGCATGTGACTGAGCGGGTGAGGTTGACCCGGTATGCCACCGCTGCCGGCTGAGCGGCGAAAGTAGGTCCCGGTACACTCCAGGATATTCTGGTAGATTTACCCCAGTTCCGGGACCCCAGGCTGCTGGTCAGCGGCGCAACTATGGACGATGCCGGGGTCTTTAAAATAAACGAACAGCAGGCACTGGTACAGACCGTGGATTTTTTCACACCGATGGTGGATGACCCTTACGTGTTTGGCGAGGTAGCGGCGGCCAATGCGCTGAGTGACATTTATGCCATGGGGGGGACACCCTTGACAGCGCTGAATATCACCTGTTTTAATACCTGCGACCTGGACCTGGACATTCTCCGCCGCATTCTTGCCGGGGGAGCGGATAAATTGCAGGAGGCTCAATGTGTGCTGGTAGGCGGGCATACTGTGGAGGATAAAGAGCCCAAATACGGCCTCGCCGTTACCGGCATTGTTGACGTGGAGCGGGTGATAACCAACAGCGGTGCCAGGCCCGGCGCCGCCATTGTCCTGACCAAGCCTCTTGGCAGTGGTATTTTAAGCACGGCCTTGAAGGGGGGACTGCTAAGTCAGGGAACCATAGAACATCTTACCGGGGTGATGGTCGGTTTAAATGACCGGGCGGCGGCGGTGATGCGCCGGGTGGGCGTTTTGGCGGCCACGGATATCACCGGATTTGGACTGTTGGGACATGCCTGGGAAATATGCCGTGGCAGCAAGGTGGGAATGCGTCTTGCCCTTGCCGATATTCCGGTGATGGATGAAACGGTTGAATATGCCAGGATGGGCGTTATTCCCGGCGGCGCCTATACCAATTTGCGCTATTTACAGGATAAAGTTGATTTTAATGATATACCCGATTACTGGCAGGCCCTGCTCTGCGATCCCCAGACTTCGGGCGGGCTGCTTTTGATTGTGGAGGACGGCAAACGGGAGGCGATGGTGAGCGGCCTGGAGCAGGCGGGCCAGTTGGCGGCGGTGATCGGCGAAGTGACTGCGGATAGCGGTAAGATTGAGATAAGCGGCTATAAGGAGGGAGACTAAATGGATAATGTAGTTGATGCCCGGGGCCTTGCCTGCCCCCAGCCGGTGATTGCCACGAAAAAGGCTTTGGAAAAGCTGGCTGGCGGCGAACTGGTTGCCATAGTGGACAACGAGGCCGCCCGGGATAATGTGGTGAAGCTGGCCAGGAGTATGGCCATGAACGTGGCGGTGGAGCAGCAGGAGGACAGGTATCATATTCATATTTATAAGGAAGAAGTACCCAACCTGTCGCGCTCCGTCAATGAAAAGGCGGCGGTGATGCTGTTCGGCAACAACGTCCTGGGTTCAGGCGAGCAGGAACTGGGGGAAATTTTAATAAAAAACTATTTTTACACTTTGGTTGAAAATGAAGTCAAACCGAGAGTGCTGATGTTTATTAACAGAGGGGTTTACTTGACCTGCGAGGGTTCACCGGTGCTGTCTCACCTGCTGGCCCTGGAAAAGGCGGGTGTGGAGATGCTTTCCTGCGGCACCTGCCTGGATTACTATCATCTTAAAGAGAAATTATGCGTGGGCAGTGTAACCAACATGTATACCATTTTGGAAAATTTGCTGAACGCAGAGCGGGCCATTACTTTTTAGCCCACTCTTTTACTTATCCGGCAACTCAGGTTATCCACCGGGTAGCTGAATAAAAGTTTGTGCCTGAGGGCCTGTTTTAAAAATGTCGCAAGCAGGGTGACTTAATTGCTTTCAGGTTACGTATCTGCTTTGGGGGAGGGAAAGGCAATGGGCCCAGTGATTTTAAAATTTACACTGGCGGCAATTTTTCTGGTTGCGGTGCTGGCTGTTTTCCGGGCAATGCACCGGGGTGACGGCGGCAAGGGTGCGGCTCACCTGCTCAGTTCTTTGGAACCTGCGGAGGCGGCCCGGCAGTTATTGAACAGCACCCAAGACCCGGAAAAGTTGAAAGAGGACTTCCGGGCTTTCTTTGGCGATGTCCAACAGCAGGACAGGTGGAAAAAAGCAGCGGTGGGTTCTGACCCCGGCAGCCAGGCGGATATTGCCATGGCCGTGGCCAAATTTGGTGACGAAAGCGGCCGCAGCTGGTTATTTGCGGCCTGGGAGCATAATGACCCCGGGCTGCAGCTGGCGGTATCGCGGGCGCTTTCGGCCACAGCGGACCCCCATTCACTGAAACGCCTGCTTCCCTTACTTCACAGCCCGCGGGCGGGATTGCCCACCCGTGCCGCGGAAGTGGTGCTTTCTCTGGGTGAGCAGGCGGTGGAACCGCTGGTGGCATATTTGCGGAAAACTGACCAGGGCAAGGAAACAATTATCCAATTGCTGGGAGAAATGCAGGACCACCGGGCTGTTGCAGCCCTGATTGACTGCCTTTCTCACAGCAGCGAAAGCGTACGTAAGGAGGCCGTTATTGCTCTGGGTAAATTGGGTGACACTCCTGAAATTACGACGGCGTTGCTGGCTTCACTGCAGGATGAAAGCTGGCAGGTAAGGGCCCAGGCGGCCAGGGTGGCAGGTGTGCTGGGAGTAAAGGAAGCGGCGCCGGCCCTGGAAACATTGAGCCGGGATTCCCGCTGGGAGGTCAGTACTCATGCCTGCAAAGCATTGGTGGCTTTGGGAGGTGACCGTGGTGCTGGGAGTTAGTATTCTCTCGCAAGTGGAGCTTTTTTTTGCAAAGTATTTCTCTTACCAGAGTTTATATAACTGGGGATTGGCTTTAATCAAGTTGCTGTTATTATTTGTTGCTGCCTGGGGGATAATTTATCTCGGCACCAGGATTATCGATAAAATATTCACCCGGGTGGAAACCGGCCGCCTGGCCATGGATGAGAAACTTGCCCATACCGTCAGGACCCTGGTCAGGACATTTCTCGTCTACGGGGTATATTTTTTGGCCCTGCTGCTGGCGCTGGAAATGTTTCGCATTCCCATCATCAAACCCGAGGACCTGAAAACTGCCGGCAGCCGGGTTTTCAAGGCGATACTGATTTTAATCGCCGCCCGGCTGGTGCTGCGCTTTGGTGGCGTAGTGGTGGACCATATTTTTTCTCGCCGGGACGAGGAAAGTCTGTTTCTGGAAGAACGCCGGGCCCAGACTCTCGGCGTGCTGTTGCGCAGCATTTTGATGTACGTGGTCTATTTTGTGGCCGGGCTGATGGTGCTGGAGACTTTTGCAGTTCCCACGGGCTCCATCCTCGCCTCGGCGGGAATTGCCGGGCTGGCGGTGGGCTTCGGGGCCCAGAACCTGGTCAGAGATGTGATTACCGGCTTTTTTATCATCTTTGAGGACCAGTTTTCCGTGGGGGAATACGTGTCAGTGGCCGGGGTTACCGGCGTCATTGAAGAGATGGGCTTGAGGACCACCAAGGTACGGGAGTGGACGGGGCAGTTACATATTATTCCCAACGGCGAGATTGGCAAGGTGACCAACTATAACCGGGGGAAAATGCTGGCCCTGGTCAATGTGGGCATTGCCTACGAGGAGGATGTGGACAAGGCTGTAGAGGTGCTGCGCAAGACCAGTGAACAGGCGTACAAGGATATGGCCGCCATTGTGGATGTGCCGGTGGTCCAGGGCGTGGTGGAACTGGCGGACTCGGCGGTAGTAATCAGGACTATTGCCCAAACTGTGCCTGGGGAGCAGTGGGCTGTGGAGAGGGAACTGCGCAAGCTGTTCAAACAGGCACTGGATGCAAACGGGATTGAAATTCCCTATCCCCGCCGGGTTATTATTCCCGGAGACGGCGGTGAGGAAAGCAAATCTGGCAAGGGGGTATGACTACGTGGCGAGATACTTGCTGGGAGATATCGTAAAACTGAAAAAAGTACATCCCTGCGGCAGTGACCGGTGGGAGGTCATGCGTACCGGGATGGATTTTCGTATCAAGTGTTTGGGCTGCGGCAGGCAGGTAATGCTGCCCCGACGGAAATTTGAAAACAGTGTCCGGGAAATTGTCAAACGGGCAGAGTGACACCGCGCTGAAGCCCAAATTTTGGAGGTCTTAACCATGTCTTTATCTGTGGGCCTGATCGGCTTGCCAAACGTGGGCAAGTCCACTTTGTTTAATGCCTTAACCAGCCAGCGGGCGGAAACGGCAAACTATCCCTTCTGTACCATTGATCCCAATGTGGGGATTGTAGCCGTACCGGACGAGAGATTGACAAAGCTTGCCGAGATGCTGGGCCGGGAAAAGAGAATTCCCTCTTCGGTGAGGTTTATGGATATTGCCGGTTTGGTCAAGGGTGCCAGCACCGGGGAAGGCCTGGGCAACCAATTTTTAGCCCATGTCCGTGAAGCGGATGTGTTGGTTCACGTGGTGCGTTGTTTTCAGGACCCGGACGTGACTCATGTCAGGGGAGATGTCAGCCCGCTGGACGATATCACCACTATCGAAACGGAACTGGCACTGGCGGATTTGGAGACGGTAACCAGGCGCCTGGACAAGGTGGCAAGGCTGCTTAAGGCCAGGGACAAGGACGCTGAAAAGGAGAAGCCGTTGCTGGAAAAGCTGGAACAGGGCCTGAATGACGGTGTCATGGCCAAAGAGCTGCTTTCTGCCGGAGAAGTGGAGAGATTAAAGGATTTGCACCTGCTTACTGCCAAGCCGGTGGTTTATGCAGCCAATATTTCCGAACAGCAACTGACGGAAACACCGGGGTTGATGACTGCGCTGACGGATTACGCGCGAAAAAAGGGGATACCGCTTATTGCCGTATCCGCCCGGTTGGAGGCAGAGGTGGCGGAACTGGAGGAAAAGGAAAGACAGGAATTTCTGGCGGATTTCGGGCTGGAAAAGTCGGGGCGGGACCGGCTGGTGAAAACCGTTTACCGGTTGTTAGCGTTAATTACCCTTTTTACATTTAATGAAACCGAGGTGCGTGCCTGGGAAATTCCCGTGGGAACAACGGCGCCTCAGGCTGCCGGAAAGATCCACTCGGAGATGGAAGCCGGCTTTATTCGTGCCGATGTGATCCCGTGGCGGACTTTGCTGGACTGCGGCAGTTTGGCTGCCGCCCGGCAGCAGGGGCTGGTCAAATCCGAAGGCAAGGAATATAAAATTGCCGATGGTGACGTCGTTTACTTCCATTTCCGTGGTGCCTGGCACTGACATGTTTCGACATATTTTGCAAAAGCAAAAGCTGTGGGTGCATTTAATAATCGTGCACCATATATTACCAAATAATTCATCAGAGTGCTGGACAACGCGGAATAAATAGTTTATGAGAATCATAAGCTATGGCAAATAAAAATGATAAGAATAAAGTAATGAAAGTGCTCGAAAGATTTGAAGAGGAACTGCGCCAGGGACTGCGGGAATGCAAATTAACGATAGATGATATAGAGAAACTAATGGGGAAAAGCTTGTCAGAAATTAAAGATAGCGTAATTGAAATTACAGGTGAAATAATGGCTGAAGAAACAAAAGATGAAGAAGAAATTTGTAAGGAATGCGGCAAGACACTAAAAAAAAACAAAAAAAGAGAGCAACCGCTAACGTATAATACTGAATATGGGGAAATTACAATAGTTAGAAACATGGACTATTGCTCTTACTGTGGGAAATTATTTGGACAGGGTGATAACAGGCTTGGTCTGGATAGAAAGCACCGTGCAACAAAGGGGTTTATTGAGCTAACCACATATGTGGCACAGCTTGTTCCCGGTTTTAGTAATGCCTCTGACGTATTGCTCAGATTACGGGATAAGGAAAACTGATGTGTTATCCAGTTGACAAGAAGGTTAATTCACCGAAAAATGATGCGCCGCAACTTATTCAGAGGGCATAGCCGGAAAGCTAACGCTGATGAGACAATAAGGAAGGGGTATGGTACTCCCTTGTAGCAATTTAGCGTTTGCTTCTTTGAGGTTCATTTTAATCACCTCTTTGCAGGAAGTTTTCATTCTCATTAAAGCAATATTAATGTCCTCTCTTAGGGATTATTGCAGCTATTTTAGTGGGAATACTTCTTCATGTTTTCCTATAATGTAGAATGTATTAATTTGATTATTGCCTTCCGATGTTACTTCAACAATTATCCTAACTGACATATTTACGCTTATTTCATAAATGTTGCCGGTTCCTTGTATTTTTTTAAATCTAAGTGAAGGATAAGTTGGATTATCAATAAATAATTCGATAGCTTTAGCTGCTTGTTTTTGAATTTTTTTATCCAATGATTTAAATTGTTTATCAAATTTCCGAGTTGATTGAAATCGCCTAGTCATTGCCGAGTCCATCCAAAAATTCATCAATATTTGAGAACTCACGAATATTACCTGTCGCTGCATCTTTTTTCGCTTCAAGCATTTGTTCTTGATTTTCCTTGCTCCAGAAATAAGCCTGGCTTGACGGGACCAATTTAAATGGTTCAATTACTATCTTATTGTTTTCTAACCGGATATCGAGGATATCACCTTCTGTAATGTTAAGCCGTTCCCTAATTTCTTTTGGAATACTAATCAAGTTCCGCCTTTGCACAGAAACCCGATGAGATTTTGGTATATTATTAGTCGTAGACATAAACGTATCACCTCCAAATGTATCTGTAACTACAGTATATGCAAATTTACGTATTAACGCAACTAAAGTATAAACGGAAAAAACGCAAATAAAAGTAAAGATATTTTCTAGTATTTTATAAAAATTAGAAAATATTTTCGGGGGACTAATAAGAATGTATTATCCGCAGTTATAGTAAGTCAAGGTAAAGTTTGACAACACTTTTTATCTTATCTCTACAATCTTCCCTTTCAATAAATCCGCATAAATCACCGAGACGTTCTTTTGAAATAGATCTAATTTGATGAGCCATAGCGATAGAGGCTTGCGGAAGGTGAGAATCTTCCGGTTCTAAGAGAACTTCAATAGGATATATTTTTCTGCCGGTTTTATGTGAAGTTAAGCAGATTACAGTTACAATTGGCAGAGCTTGTGCGTATTCCGGTGAAATCGTCCATTGATTCCGGTCCAAATCGACCACCTATTC